>NZ_JBEXCS010000108.1:0-31765 GCF_040605395.1 Streptomyces sp. NPDC005648
TTCGACAGGGCACCCGGTGCCGGACGCCCGCCGCTGCGGGCGGACACCCCCCGTCCCGTCCCCTCCCCGCCGTACGCGCCTGCACGACGCCCAAGGCCCGCCTGGCCTTCTGCCCGAGGGCGACTGCACGCCCTGCTTTTCAGGCGCGCAGGACCGACGGCCCATATCAACGCCGGGCGCCGGCACGCCTTTCAGGGGCGCGGGGAACTGCGCGACCAGCCCCCACGGCGCCGCACTGTGATGCACGAGGCCGACGGCTCATGGCAACGCCGGGCGCCGGCATGCTTTTCAGGGGCGCGGGGAACTGCGCGACCAGCCCCCACGGCGCCGCACTGTGATGCACGACGCCAAGGGCTCCTGGCATGGTGAGGGCGGCGCACCGGTTGGTGGTGTGCCGCCCTCGGTTTCGTGGGGTGTCAGTTCGTGTGGGCCGCGCCGTGGACGACCAGTTCCGTGACGTCCATGTACGAGCAGCCCGAGGCGCCCGGATCCGTCGCGCAGTTCACGCCGTTGTCGGCGGCCTGGTTGCCGAGCATGGTCAGGCGGACGTACTGGATGTTCTTGTCCGTGCCGGACTTGAGGGCCACGGTGTTCTCGCGGCCGGTGTCGGCCGGCTTGAAGTGGCCCTGCGCGGCGGTGGTCCAGGTCGAGCCGTCGGGGGAGGTCTCGACGCGGTAGTCACCGAGGGACGCCGTCTCGTCGTCGCCGCAGCCCGCGGTCGGGTCGATGAGGAGGGACGAGATGTCCACGGCGGCGGGGAGCTTGACCGTGTTGTGGACCGGGTCCACGCCCGTGCCGTTGGTGCCGTTCTTGGCCTCCGAGCCCCAGACCGCCGCCGAGAGGTCGATCAGGCCGTTCGGGCCGCAGCCGGAGTCGGTGTAGTCGGGTCCGGTGAAGTCCGCCACCGTGGCGCCGCCGGAGGCCGCCGCCCAGTCGCGGGTGAGCTGCCAGTCGGCGGCGGCGGAGCCGGACTTGACGTCCAGGGTGCGGAGCTGGGGCTCGTAGCCGTTGCCGCTCGCGTAGACCTTGCGGTACGTGCCGTCGGGCACGTCCTTGATGGTGTACGTGCCGTCCGCGGCCGTCAGGGCCGAGAAGTCGGCGCCGGGGAAGCCGGAGTTGTGGCCGCTGATGCTGACCGTGACGCCGGCCGCGGGGGTGCCCGTGGCGGTGTCGGTGACCTTGCCGGTGAGGGTGGTCGTCGGGGTGTTCGGGCCGGGCGGCAGGGAGAAGTCCTCGTCGGGCTTGGTGTCGTCGGTGGAGAGGGCCGCGGCGAAGTAGCCCATGCCCCGGTGGGCGAAGACCTTCCAGATGGTGTCGTGGGCCCGCCCGCCGTTGACGACCGTGTCCGCCTGGAGGATCGCGTTGCGCTGGTCCAGGAAGGAGGGGTTCGCCGGGGAGAGCGCCATGGCGCGGGTCACGAGGGACTCGGTGAGCTTGGTGCCCAGGGCGTTGCGCAGGTCCCAGAGGGTCTCGCTCCAGATCTCGCCGTCCGCGTGGACCTCGGGGCCGCGGCTGTAGATCTTGCCGTAGTCGCCGTACGTGTAACCGCCCTTGCCCGCCGTCCTTGTGCCGGGGCACTTGGCGGAGGTGGAGCCGACCGGGCAGTCCAGGGGCTGGCTGCGGGAGGGGAGTTCGTCCGTCCACTTGGGCGGGTCGAGGGCCACCTCGCCGTCGACGGCCGGGTTGTCCTTGAGCAGCTTCAGGTTGTTCAGGAAGTCGAGGGCGTACCAGTCGCTCCACGCCTCGCCCATCGCCCCGCCCTGCTGGCCGGTGAGGGCCGAGACGCCGTCGGCGTCCACGACGAGACGGTTGGACAGGCCGTGCGTGTACTCGTGGTAGACGGTGGCCGCGTCGTCGCCCCAGTTGCCCTGCAGCACGGTGTACCCGGTGCCCGAACCGGTCAGGTACATCTGCATGGTGGGCGCCGTTCCGTCGGGCGGCGTGCCCATGTTGGCGTTGTTGAGGTGGTTCTCGTCCGGCAGCCCGGCGTTCACGGCCGCGCCGTCGTCGCTCTGGGCGTCCACCGCGTCCCCGTCACGGCCGTCGAAGTTGCCGGCCGCGCGGGTGAAGCCGATCGGGGCGGCCTCCAGGTGGTCGTGGTAGGTGCCCAGGTAGTAGTAGAGCTGCGCCGCGTTCTGCTTGCGGTTGGTCTTCCAGGAGTTCGGCTTCTTCTGGTCCCAGGAGCAGGGCAGCGGCTTGTCGCAGTTGGTGCCGGAGAAGGGCTTGAAGCGGAAGGAGAAGGACCCGTTGGCGTTCGGGGTGATCTCCTCGCCGGCGTCCACCTTGTTGTTGTCGTTGACGTCACTGAAGACGTGCGCGATCCGGCCCTTGAGCGTCTTGGCGCCCGGCGGCAGCCAGTTCCGGCCGCCCAGGCCGAGGTCGGCGGAGTGCTGCTTGCCGCCGGTCGGGGCGCCCGGGTAGCGGTCCCAGACGAGTACCTTGCCGCTGCGGAGCAGGTTGCCGGTCGGGGCGGCGAGGGGCGCGGCGGCCGCGGCGGCGGTGCCGGTCCCGGTGCCGGACGCGGCGAGGTCGGAGGACAGGCTCTGGCGGTACAGGACCCGGCCGGTGCCCGCGTCGACGATGTGCAGCCACATGCCGTGGCCGTCGGGGGTGGTGATGGTCTGCCAGGCCCGGCGGGCGCCGCCGCCCGCCGTGTAGACGACCTGCTTGGCGTCGTCGGACTTCGAGGCGTCGGCCCCGGTGCCGGAGATGTCCCGTACGGCCTCGCGCTTGGCCTGTGTCCCGGTCACCCGGGCGGTCGGCAGCGAGGAGGGCAGGTCGCGTACGGGTGATCCCTGGACGCTGATCAGGCGTCCGTCCCGGGAGACGTTCGCCTTGACGCCGCTGCCGAACAGCGGGACGCCGTCGACCGACTGCGTGAACGACAGCTGCCGTATCCCCGCGACATCCGTGTACTGCTTGCGCAGGGTCAGGGCGTCGACCTGCGCGGCGGAGAGGCCGAACACATCGGGATGGGCCCGCAGATACCGTCGTACGACCTCTTCGGGCGTCGAATCGGTGGGCGGGGTGAGATATCCGTCGAGCTTGGCGACCTCGCGGGCGGTGCCGGTGGCCGGGTCCAGTTGGAGGACGCCCTCGGTGCCGAGCTGCTTGCGCAACTTCCTTACGCCGGACCGCTGTTCGGCTTTGGTGAGGCGGGCGTCGCGGCGTATCAGGCTCTGCTGCGAGGGCGTGGGCGGTGTGGTCGCGGCCGCAGAGCCGTCGTCCGCCGGGGTGTTCTGCGTGGCGCTCGCCGCGCCGGGCAGAAAGGCGACGGCCAGCGCAAGGCCGGCCGTCGCGGAGAGTATGGTCGCACGCGTTCTGTGCGCGGAGGCTTTCGCCATGTCTGTCTGCCTCGTGGGGGGTGAGGGCCCAACGGCCGCGGACAGCGGTCGTTTTGTACGCCCAGACCCTTTCAGTACACCCCGCACCCCATAAACCCTGGATCTTCAATTGTCACAGAAGTCACACAGGTCGCGCGCCGGGTTTCCCGTCAGGGGGCCACGGCCCGGCCCGTCTGCGGGGAGATCCGGCCGGCGCACAGACCGCGTGCGGCCAGTTGCTGGGCGATGCGCGGTACGGCGGCGAGCGTGTTGGTGGCCCAGTCGTGCATCAGGATGACCTGGCCGTTGGTCAGCCGCCCGGCGGCGGCCACGATCGCGTCCGTACCGGCGCCGTTCCAGTCCTGCGAGTCCACGTCCCAGATGATCTCGGTCAGGCCGTACTTGGCCTCCACGGTCCGCACCGTCGCGTTGGTCTCGCCGTACGGCGGTCTGAACAGCTTCGGTGTGCCGCCGCCCGCCGCCGCGATCGCCGTCTGGGTGCGGGAGAGTTCGGAGTCGATCTGCGCCTGGCCGAGCTGGGTGAGGTGCGGGTGGGTGTAGCTGTGGTTGCCGACCCACATGCCGGCGTCCACCTGGGCCTTCACCTGGGCCGGGTAGGCGGCGGCGTACTGGCCCTCGTTGAACATGGTGGCCCGTAGCCCGTTCTGTTTCAGGGAGTTGAGCAGGGCGGCGGTGTGGCTGGAGGGGCCGTCATCGAAGGTCAGGCCGACGTAGCCGTTGCAGGCGGCGGCGTGGGCGGGGGACGGGTGGAGGGCGAGGGTGCCGGTGGCGGCGAGCGCGAGAGTGGCCAGGGCCGTGGTCAACGGCCGTAAGGGGAACGGTGTTCGGGCGCTCATCACGCCACCGTGATGTTGGAGCTGCCGCTGCTCTGATAGCCCTCGGTCGCGAGGATCATGTAGTACTTGAAGCTGCCGAGGGGCATCCCGGCGCGGGCCCATGCGTCGAAGTGGTTGCCGGTGGTGATGGAGCCGCCCGTCCGCTTGGACTGCCGGACGCTCCAGTACTGGTTGAAGGTCTTGGTGCCCTCCACGGACGGCGCGTTGTAGCGGGTCGTCTGGTAGATGTCGTAGGTGCCGCCGTCGCTGGTCACGGTGCCCTTGTAGGTGCCCGTCGGCCGGTAGGTGCCCCAGTTGTCGACGATGTAGTACTCGACGAGCGGGCTCGACGTCCATCCGTAGAGGGACAGGTAGCCGTTGCCGGACGGGCTGAAGCCGCCCGAGTAACTCACCGTCCTGCGCGAGCCGTTGCTCCAGCCCTTTCCGGCGACGAAGTTCCCGGTGTTGCGCCAGCTGGTGCTGTAGTTCCCGCCGGAGCCCAGGGTCATGGAGACCGTGCCCTGTGCGTCGGTCCAGAACGAGTAGTAGTAGCCGTTGTTGGTCCCCGTCTGGTTCGTGGTGATGACGGTGGCGGCCTGAGCGGTACCGGGCAGCGCGAGCGCGGCCGCTCCGCCGAGCAGCAGGGCGCAGGCCTGCCGACGGCTTGTCAGGTGTACGGGTGCGGGTGTCATGGGGCCGAGTGTTGGCCTGTGCGCGTCAAGCGTCAACAGTTTCGGCAGCTATTTCGGAACGTTCGGAAAGAGAAAATGCTCTTGGGGATGGCTGTTTGTTATTTTTCCAGCTCATGACTAGATCAAATCACGCGCTCATTTATTCGAATGTTTCGAGGTATTCCCGGTATGACTGTGGGATGGGGGATGAGGGCTGGGGGGATGGGGGAGGGGGATGGGTGAGGGGATGCGTCAGGGGTGGGACGGGGGCCGTGTCGTGTCAGCGGACCCGTGCCGCACGCTGCAAGGCCTCCGCCGCCAGTCGCGTGGCCGCACGGCGCGTGGCCGAGCCCAGCAGATCGGTACGGATCGGGCCGCCGGCGGCGAGATGGCGGTCGTAGGGCAGATGCACGATGGAGACCCCGGTCTCGCGCAGGTGCGCGGTCGCCGTCCTCAGGTCGAGGTTGAGGTCCGGGGTGCCGGAAATCAGCGCTACGACGGTGCAGGCCAGGGCCTCGTGCGGCAGTTGGGCCAGCCAGTCCAGGACGACCCGGGTGCCGCCCACGCCCTCGGCGGTGAGCGGGGCGACGACGACACGGGCGTGCGCCGTGTCCATCGCCGTACGGGCGACCTCCCCCGGCAGCGTCTCGCAGTCCACGACCGTCACGGCGAAGTAGCGGCGCAGGGCCAGGGTCACCTTGCGGTACGTCCGGACGTCCAGGGGCGCGCCGACCCGTCCCTGGCTCGCGGGGAGCAGCCAGCCGCCGCCGGACAGCGGTACCAAGTAGCCGATGACGTCGGTGAGTTGCATGGACGGGGTGAGGATCTGGGCGAGGTCGGGGGCCGACCAGCGGACCGTTCGCGCGCCGAGTCGCACCGGCAGCGTCCCCAGCGCGGCGTCCGCTTCGAGGGTGAGGACGGGGTCGTGCCGGTAGTGGGTGAACGCGTGAGAGAGGAGCGCGGTGGTGGTCGTCTTGCCCACCCCGCCCCGGATCGACGTCACGGCGATGACCCGCCCGCTGCCGATCGGCTGCTGCAACTCCCGCCCGATACGGGTCTCTTCGGCCACCTCCTGCGAAGCGGACGAAGCCAGCCGCCGCAACGACTGCCCGGTACGCCGCCCGAGAGAGTCCCCACGCACCGGCTTCCCGAGAGCGAGCGCGAGCCGGGGGTCGAGGGTGGGGACGGATTCGGGGGCGGGACCGGAGACCGCCGACGCGGCAGCGCGGGGGCGGACTACGGGGGTGGCGCTGGTGGGTGGGTGCGGGTGGTTGGGAGCGGCGGATGGGGGGTGCGGGGTCGGGGGCTGGGGTTGGGGTTGGGGTGTGGTGGCGGGGGACGGGGGTGTCGGTGGGTGCGTGGCCAGGGGGTGGCTGGGGGCGGTGGTTGGTGGGTGGGGTTGGGGTGCGGTGGCCGGGGACGGGGGTGTCGGTGGGTGCGCGGTCAGGGGGTGGCTGGGGGCGGGAGTTGGCGGCTGGGGGTGGGGTGGGGTGGTAGGACGCGGGGGTGTCGACGGGTACGCGGCTATGGGGGGCGCGACGGGTGCGGTGAGGGTGTTGCCGGTAGTCGGCAGGGGGTGGGGCGGGACGAGTTGAGGCGCCTGTGTCGGTACGGCCGGTGGGACCTGCGTCGGCAGAGGCCGCGCGGCCGGCTCGGGCACCGGCTGCGGGTCGAAGTCGGTCAGCGGCCCTGCCGTTCCCTCCTCCGCCCAGTGCTCCTGCTCCCGCTCCGGCCCTTGACCGTGTCCCGCCCCCTGCTCCCGCGTTGCCCCCTGCTCCCGCTCCGGCCCCTGCGTCAGTTCCTGTGCCTGTTCCGGTTCCGGGTTCGGCCTCTGTGCCTGTTCCGGGTTCGGCTCATGCGTCAGTTCCGGCCCCTGCTCCGGCTCCTGCGTCAGCTCCCGCTCCGGCTCTTGCGTCAGCGGCGCCTTCGACCCCTGCGTCAGCTCTCGCACCGGCCCTTGTGCCAGCTGCTGCTCCGGCTCCTGCGTCAGCTCCCGCTCCGGCTCTTGCGTCAGCGGCGCCTTCGACCCCTGCGTCAGCTCTCGCACCGGCCCTTGTGTCAGCCCCTGCTCCGGCCCCTGCGTCAGCTGCTGCTCCGGCCTATGCGCCCGCGCCGTCTGCGGTGTCAGCCCCCGCGGCCCTTCCTCCTCCGTCTGCCCCACGCCTCCCGAGGGCGCCCCGAAGCCGTTGCGTGAGCGGCGTTGGCGCCAGTCGGCTGGGTTGGGGCGGGGCTCGTCGGGGTGGCGGACCGGAAGGGGGGCCTTGGCGTCCGATGCCCCCGATGTTGCCGTCGCCGCCGTCGCCGTCGCCGCCGTCGCCGCCGAAGTCCCCGAAGCCCTCGGGGTCTCCGATGCCGCCGCAGTCCCCGGAGTCCCCGCAGTCCCCGGAGTCCCCGATGCCGTGTCCGTTGGGGGCAGGTGTGTCGTGTCGTCGTTCTCCTCGTCGCTGAGCGGGCTCACCGCAGCCCCAGGGCGGACCGTGGCCTCGGAACCGCGCGGGCCGGACCCCGGCGTCTCGTCGCCGTCGTCACCGTGCTGAGCCAGGTTCATCCCTGCCGCCTCATGCCTACGCGAAGGTGTCGAGCGGTTGCCCGTACACCCCGAAGACGCCGATCACCAGGGGGACCAGCGCGACCACCCCGACCGACTCGAGCAGCTCGCCCGACCGCCGTGCCCGCAGCCGTACGCGCTCGGTCGGGCGCACCGTCCGGACACCGAGCGCCAGGACGGCCGGCACGCCGATGAGGGGCAGTCGTACGGCTGCAGACCAGTCGTGCGCCTCCCCGAGACTCCACACCCCACACACCCCCAGGGCCCCGCCGGCGACAAGCGGGAGCGCGACCCCGACGGCCGGTGCGGCGAACTCCTGCCGGGTCAGTACGGCGGCCACCAGCGCCAAGCCGACGACCGCCGCGCCGGCGACACCCCGTACCGCGGCAGGACCCCAACTCCAGGCCCGCACAGGGCTCGACGCCGGCCTCGTACGGCTCGAAGCCCCCGTAGACATCACGCGTTCGAACTTATCACCGGGCGAAACTCCCCTGGTCGGCCCTCACTTCGGGCGCACACAACACCGCACGGAATCCCCACACCGTCAAAACGCCCGCAGAACCCCCTGACGGAGGACAGAGGGCGTGGCGCGGAGGGAATCGTCCGGGGCCGGCAGTAGCGTCGCCACGCCGCGTACCCGCTCGTGGCCGCCGGTTTCCGTCCCGAGGGCCAGGGCACCCGCCCGGTGGCCCGGCCGTGGAGGAGGACGATGACCGAACCGTCAGTACGTGTCGGGGACCGCCGGCGACGGGCTGCCCCGGAGCCCTCCCTCGGACGTACTCTGCTGAACTGGGCGACCACCACCGACCACAAGGTGATCGGCCGCCTCTACATGGTCACGGCCTTCTGCTTCTTCCTGTTCGCCGGACTCCTCGCGATGGCGATGCGCGCCGAACTCGCCCGCCCCGGGCTGCAGTTCATGAACGAGCACACCTACAACCAGCTCTTCACCATCCACGGCACGATCATGATGCTCGGCTGACGGAAGCGGGCCTCAGCCGGGGGTGACACGACCGCGCCACGAACCGGACTCACCGCCGCGCGCCTCGATGTACTCCTTGAAGCGCCGCATGTCGCCCTTGACCCGCCGGTCCATCACTCCGAGCACATCGGCTGCCTTCTCCACGGCTCCGCTGGAATCGACGTCCATGACGAGTTCCACCCGCGTGTGCAGGTCGTCCAGGCTCTGGAAGCGCACCATGCCCATCTGCCGGGTGTCGCCGCCGACCGTGCGCCAGGCGATCCGCTCGTCCGGCAGCTGGTCCACGATCTCGGTGTCGAACTCGCGCCGCACTCCGCCGATCTTGGTGGTCCAGTGGTTGTGGGTGTCGTCGAGCTGGGTCACCTCCTCGACGCCCTCCATGAACTTCGGGAACTCCGCGAACTGGGTCCACTGGTTGTACGCGGTACGGACCGGTACGGCGACCTCGACCGCTTCCTTCACTGTGCTCATGTTCAAGCCTCCTTCGGGTGTCGACGGTGGACCGGGTACCCCGGACGGCGGCCAGCACGTTGCACGGATCCGGCGGATCAAGCGGAGTAATCCGCCGTGCGGTGGGAAGGGGGTGCCCAAGGCGGCTTGACGGTCGGCCGATCCTCGAGGTGACGACATGCCCGAACCCCGCATCCGGTCACTGGCGGATTCGGTCGGCGCGAAGGCGCTGGCCATCCGCAGCGAGATGAAGGGGACCACCGCGGTCCTGACCTTCCACGGCGAGCTCGTGTACGGCTGTGTGCCCGTCCTGGAGCACGCGCTGGACAAGCTGCCGCGCACATCGACCGAGCTTGTCCTGGACATGGCCGACGTGAGCTTCATGGACTCCTCCGGACTGGAGTTCCTGGTCCGTCTGCAGGAGTACAGCGACCTCGGTGACCTCCCCGTCCGGACCGTCAACTGGCGCGGCCAGCCCCTCCGGGTCCTGGAGATCACCGGTGTGTCGGAGGTCGTGGCGGACCTCGGCAGCGATGCCCGTCCGGCTGCTCCGCCGCCCTCCGAGGAGGGGCTGCACGCGTCCGGCGCGGCTGTCGAACGCGCGGAACAGGTGGACCATCTGCAGGAGGAGGTCCGGCAGCTGCACCAGGCGATCGAGTCCCGCCCGGTGATCGACCAGGCCCGCGGCATCATCATGGCCGTGGAGGCCTGCGGCGCCGAGGACGCCTGGGCGATACTGCGCGAGGCGTCCCAGCACACGAACATGAAGCTGAAGACCGTCGCCACGGCGGTCGTCACCAGCGTCGACGGGGACGCCCCCGCCGAACCACTGCGCCGAGCACTGAACGACGCGGCCGTACGACGCCGCCGCCGCGCCCGGCGCGGCGGAGAGGGGACGCCTTCCGGTACGGAGCAGTGATGGCGTGGACGGGAGGCCTCTCAGAGGTCCGGGAGGCCTCTCAGAGGTCGCGGTGCTCCAGTGGCCGGATGGCCGGACCCTGGACGACGTTGCCCTCCGGGTCGAAGCGGGAGCCGTGGCAGGGGCACTCCCAGGTGCGCTCCGCCCGGTTGAAGGCGACCAGACAGCCCAGATGCGTACAGCGGGCGGCGACCGCGTGGAGCTCGCCCTCGTCGTCGCGATGGACGGCCCAGTGGTGACCGCCGACGAGGACGACCGCGCCGTCTCCCGGCGCGATGCCGTCCGTGGAGGCGCCCCACCCGGTCGGCAGCCGGTCGCCGACGAAGTGCCGGGCGACATGTGCCTGGTGCTTGAGGAAGGCGGGCGCCTCGCGTACGACGGTGCCCAGCCGGCGGGGATCGTACAGCCCGCTCCACTCGGAATCGCGCCCGTTGATCAGATCGGTCAGCAGCCGGCCGGCCATGATGCTGCTGCTCAGGCCCCAGCCGCCGAACCCGGTCGCCACATAGGTGTGTCGCCCCGGGGTGGGCAGCGGTCCGACGAGGGGCACGGAGTCGGTGGAGTCGTTGTCCTGCGTCGCCCAGCGATACGCGAAGTCGAGCTTCCCGAACCGTTCCACGGCCCAGTCGGCCAGCCGCTCGAACCGCGCCTCGGCATCGGCGGTACCCGGGCCGAAGTGCTCCCCGGTGACGATCAGCAGCCGCCGGCCGTCCTCGTAGGGAGCCGTGCGCACCGAGCGGGTGCCCTGCTCGGGGGTGATGAACATGCCCTGCGGATCGAGATCGGCGGGCACGGGTGCCGCCCAGACCAGCTCGCGGCGCGGGGAGAGCCGGGTGAACAGCAGGGCGCGGTCGAAGATCGGGTAGTGGGTGGCGACCACGACGTCCCGGGCGGTGACCGTGGCCCCCGACTCGGTCGTCAGACGGCAGGGCTCGCCCTCCTTGAGGCCGACGACGCGGGTGTTCTCGTAGATCCGCGCGCCCTGCCGGAGCAGGTCGTCGGCCAGCGCCAGCAGGTACTTCCGGGGATGGAACTGCGCCTGCCCGGTGACCCGGACCGCGCCCGCGACATCGAACGGCAGCCCCGTCCCGGTCACGTAGTCGGCGGCCAGGCCCGCTTCCCGGGCGGCTTCCGCCTCGGCCCTGAGTTCCGGGGTGCGCGCCGGATCCTCCACGTAGGTGTAGGCCGCCGTCTCCTCCCAGTCGCAGTCGATCCCCAGCTCGTCCACGATCGCGGCGGCGCGCTCCAGGGCCCGCGTCTGTGAGTCGGCGTAGAGCCTCGCCGCCTCGGCTCCCCGGGTACGGCGCAGCCGCTCGTAGACGAGGGTGTGCAGCGCGCTCAGTTTGGCGGTGGTGTGGCCCGTGACCCCGCAGGCGATCCGGCCGGCCTCCAGCAGTGCCACCCCACGTCCGCTGCGCGCCAGCTCCCAGGCCGTACTGAGCCCCGCGATCCCCGCGCCGATCACGGCGACGTCGACGGTGATGTCCCCGTCCGGCGCCGGGTACGGCTCCCCTTGCGGGGCCGTGGCGATCCAGTACGACCTCTGCTCCGCGGCGAACGTGTTCATGAACCCCGGGTTCCCCCGCCGCGGACACCGATGCGGGAATGCCCCCCGTCGCTCAGCGGGACGCGCAGGGCGCTGCGCTGTTGCCGCCAGGCGGTGAGGAGGTGGGCGGCGAGCCGGTCCTCGAGGAAGCCGGTGGCGTGGACGCCGAAGGCGATGTCGGCTTCGAGGCCGGGCTCCTCGGCCAGGAGCCCGCCGACCACCTCGTGGCGTACGACCTGCTCGTGCACGGCGTCCGCCTCCACGTGCTCGTCGTAGAACCGCTGTGCCGCCGCCCCCGCGCCCAGCCGGCGCAGCGCCGTGGCCAGCCGGCGGGAGCCCGGCGACGACGTCACCTCCACCGTCGCGAAGTGGCCGACGAGCGCGCCGCGCAGGGCCCGGTGCAGCCCGAACAGGGACATCAGGTTCACCGTGGCGAGCGCCTCGGCGGGCGCGGACCCCAGATAGTGCCCGTAGTCCGTGTCCAGGCCCAGATCACGCATCAGGTCGGCGAAGAGCCGGGCGTGGATCTCGTCCGCGCGACCGGCACCGAACTCGTCGAACTCGACCGCCACCATGCCCGCCTTGGCCCGTCCGCGCAGCCGGGGGATGACCCAGGCGTGCGGGTCGGCCTCCTTGAGGTGGTAGAGGGAGCGCAGGGCGGCGTACTCCCTGAACTGCCACAGCTCACCGTCGCGTTGCAGGTGGTGGCTGACGCTGGTGTCGTCGTGACCGGTGGGCTCCACGAGCAGCCCGTCCAGCGCCCGCCCGGCGTCGGAGCGCGGTGGGACATCGGCGCGCAGGGCCGAGAGGAACCGGTCCTCCAGGAGGCGGCGCAGCGCCAGCAGGTCCGGGTCCCACTCGCGGTCGTCGGGCACCTCCTCGAACCCCTGGTAGTGGAGCTCGTAGAGGAGATAGAGGGCGAGCTGCAGATCGTCGCCGTAGGGGTCGTGGCGGTCCGGGGACGAAGGGGACGACGGGGACGACGGGGGCCGCGGCCGGCGGCCGTCGAGCAGCGCGCTCAGCACCGTCCCCGACAACTCGCCGCGCGCCTCGGGAAGCCGGGGCCCGCTCACGTCGTCGGCTCCTGGTCGGGCTTGGTACGGCGGCGGTGGCTGGTGTCGCACCACGGGTAGGCACGACTGCGGCGGCAGGTGCACAGCGCGACCATGAAGCGCCGGGAGGTGGCGAGATTGCCGTCGGGCAGTTCCACCTCGACCGGACCCTCCACCAGCAGCGGCCCACCCTGCTCGACGATCACTCGACGCGGACGCTCAGTGCTGCTCGGACGCTCAGTGCTGCTCGGCACGGATGACCACCAGTTCCTCTCGGTTCTCGGCGCCGTCCACCAGGCCTTCCCGCACCAGCCAGGGCCGCCGGGAGCGCAACACCGGGCCGTACGGCACCACCGCCCGGTCGGTGACCGACGCCCGCAGTCCGGCGTGCGCCAGGCGCTGCAGGGTGGCCCGGCTGCCGCACAGACCGGAGTGCACGATCAGCAGGACACCGCCCGGCCGCAGCACCGTGGGCGCGGCGGCGCAGATCCGGTCCACGAAGGCGCGTCCGTCCCGGCCCGCGTCCCACGCCCGGGCCCGGCCACGGCGCGGCGGCCGGGCGGAGGGCGAGGGCACATAGGGCGGGTTGCTGACCACCAGGTCGTACGAACGCCCCGGCACCGCGTCGGCGAGATCGCCACGCCGGACGCGGACCCGCTGGCCGGACAGCAGCGCGTTGACCCGCGTGGTCAGCACGGCCAGCCGGGAGATGTCGACGGCCGTCACCTTGGCGCCCAGCCGAGCGGCCTGCACGGCGAGGGCGCCGCTGCCGGTGCCGAGGTCGAGCACCTCGGTGGCCGCCCCGACCCCCTCCCGGTGCAGCGCGCGCGCCAGCAGGCCGGTGTCCCACTGCGGGGCGTAGACCCCGGGCAGGCTGAAGGGAAGAGCCGGCGGTACGACCGCCAAGCTGTCCACCGTCATCACACGTCTCCGTTCGGCGGGGCGCCCGCGGGGGCACCGATTCCACACTCCGCCGCCGGGTGTTTTACGGGTAAAGGGACGGATGTGGGCCAGTCTGTGTCGCCCTCCTGGGTGCCCAGCCCCCGGTGATCCACACTCGCCTGCCCGCGGGGTGTTCCCTACGACTCGCGCTCGCCTTCCGTGGTCCTGAAGGTGCGGAGACCTCGACGGTGGTAGTTGGGCAGGGCACGGGGGTGGTCCCACGTCGAGGTGTGCAGCCAGACCCTGGTCACCACGGGCGCCAGCGCCCACGCCTGACGGATCCCCAGCGTCAACGCGAACCCTCCCAGGCCCTTGCCGACGAACTCCGGCACCAGCCCGAAGGTCTCGATCTCCACCTCGACCTGTTGCCCGGCCTCCCTCTCGGTCTCCTCGTCGACCGGATGGAGATCGTAGGAGACGAGGCCCGCTGGTTCACCCTCGAAGGACAGCAGCCGGTAGAGCCGGTCCGGGGCCCCCGCGAACCAGACGCGCCACTCCTCCGCGCTCCGAGTCGCGCTCTTCCAGCCGTGAGGGGCGCCGATCCTGGCCTGGATGTCGACCACCAGAGGCGAGTCCCGCGCCAAGGGCTCCAGAACCAGACCGGGGACGGGAGCCGCCGGATCGAGCTGATCAGGGGCGGTCATTTCGAGATACGTCACGGTTTCCCTCATCCGCGCAGGCTACGTGGGCAAGCATCGGCCTCGTGAATGCGCTTCCCCTGTCGGGTGCGGGTGCGGGTGCGGGTGCGGGCCGACGACTACCTGCCGGATGATCAACTCGGGTCGTGACCCGGACGGGCGGCCGCTTCGTTCGCGGCACGGCGGTACTCGGCGTTGATGCGCTGAGCCTCCTCGAGCTGGTCCTCGAGGATGACGATGCGGCAAGCGGCCTCGATCGGGGTTCCCCTGTCGACGAGCTCGCGGGCGCGGGCGGCGATCCGCAGCTGGTAGCGGGAGTAACGGCGATGTCCGCCCTCCGAGCGCAGCGGCGTGATCAGACGAGCCTCACCGATGGCCCGGAGGAAGGCGGGGGTGGTGCCGAGCATTTCGGCGGCCCGGCCCATGGTGTACGCGGGGTAGTCGTCGTCGTCCAGACGACCGTTGAGCGGAGTATCTGCTGCCATGTCACCTCGTTGTGCAACGCGTCGAGGGGCCTTGGTGCCGTACGGCACCAAGGCCCCGAAGGGAATTCAACACCATCTGCCGGCGCTGATGCTCTGCCGACCTTCTGTTTCCGCTACCCGGCCCCGCGAGGGGAGGGGTGCGGGGATCGCGGCTGCGTGACCGGGGACCACCATCCATTCCGGGTCTTGCGGTACCCGGACCGAGAGCTCCCCGGACCGGGCGATCCTGATGGCGTCTGCTCCTCCGTTTCTTTCTCTTACCGACCACTTGATGAACGGGTACTGCCGTACTGCTACCCGCCAGTTCGTGTCTGCCGGGTCTCTCTTGACCGTCTCAACGAGAAAAAGACTAACCGCACCAGGCGCCGATGTCTACTCTGACAAGAACAGATTTTGGCCCGCCCGGGTCACAGATCCCGGTACGGACGGCGATACGACGGGTGGGGATACGACGGGTGGGGATACGACGGTGAGGGCCCTGCCGACGCGCGTCGGCAGGGCCCTCACCGGGTCCTTGATGGCGGTTTTCCGCCTGCGCTCATACCTCCTGGGTGGCGATACCTCCGAGCAGCGCCGAAGCGGTCTGGAGCGGAGTGGGGACGCGCACCGGCACGGTGTCGGGGTGGGCGTGGCAGGTGAAACCGAGGCTGGTCATGGCCCGGACGACTTCGCCGCTGGTGAAGTCGCGGCGGTCCTGTCGGGTGATGACCTCGCCCACCTGCTTGAGCGGGTAGCGGCGGCGGCCGATGGTCACGGACTCACCCGTGACGGGCTCGGGAGTGATGCCCTTCATGGAGGCCAGCACCCCGTTCTTGGTGAGCTCGAACGGGTACCGGGCGATGACACAGCGCATGATGCCTCACAGAGGAGAAAGAGATGGAGAGCGGGCCGAACGGGTGAGGCGGATCAGCGGGCGAGGGCGAGGATGCCAGGGGTCCGGCCATGCTCCCCTGCGGGGTCGGGCCGGGTGCCGGGCGCGGTGAACGGTTCGTCGAGGATGTCCCGTAGCCGGATCCGGTCCGTGTAGGTGGGGCTGCCGCGGAGAACGGCGAGCCGGGCCAGGGTGATCAGACCCGTGCTCTCGTCGTCCCCGTCGCACAGGACGAGGTGGTCGACACGGGCTCCGGCCATGAGGGACAGAGCCACCTCGACCGTCATGTCGTCACGGACCCGGGGTCCGGACATGTCCCTGTCGCCCACCACGGGCTCGGGGGAGCGATCCGCCGCCTGCTGCCGCGCCTGAGCCGTCGTCATGGTGCCTCCTACGGGAAGGGATGGGCTGGTGATCACAGGCGGCCTATGCGGCCGAGCCGAAGCCGGGCTGCCGCCGCGCCCTGCGCCGCGCCGCCTCGCCGACCGGCCGGACCTGTCCGGACTGGCCCCTGCGGCCCCGACGGCCCCGGGACGAGGAGGTCGCGCCACGGGGACGTTCCACCTCCGGCGCGGCGATGACGACCGGGACACCGGAAGGGGCCTGGGCACCTGTGATGCGGCTCAACTCCGCCTCGCCCGACCGCACCCGGGTGATCCGGGGGGTGATGCCCGCCGCGGTCATCAGCCGGCTCATGTCGCGACGCTGATCAGGGGTCACCAGGGTGACGACGCTGCCGGACTCGCCCGCGCGCGCCGTACGACCGCCCCGGTGCAGGTAGTCCTTGTGGTCGCTGGGCGGATCCACATTGACGACGAGATCGAGGTTGTCGACGTGGATCCCGCGCGCCGCGACGTTGGTGGCCACCAGGACCGTCACCTGCCCGCTCTTGAACTGGGCCAGGGTCCGCGTGCGCTGCGGCTGCGACTTGCCACCGTGCAGGGCCGCGGCGCGGACACCGCTGCTCAGCAGGTGCTTGGTCAGCCGGTCCACCGCGTGCTTGGTGTCGAGGAACATGATCACTCGACCGTCTCGCGCCGCGATCTCGGTGGTCGTCCGGCGCTTGTCCGTGTCGTCGACATGGAGTATGTGGTGCTCCATCGTGGTGACCGCGCCCGCTGACGGGTCGACGGAGTGCACGACCGGATCCGTCAGGTAGCGGCGGACCAGCAGGTCGACGTTGCGGTCCAGGGTGGCCGAGAACAGCATCCGCTGCCCGCCGGGGCGTACCTGGTCGAGCAGGGCGGTGACCTGGGGCATGAAGCCCATGTCGGCCATCTGGTCGGCCTCGTCGAGGACCGTGACGGCGACATCGTCCAGCCGGCAGTCGTCCCGTTCGATGAGGTCCTTGAGCCGCCCGGGCGTCGCGACGACCACCTCGGCCCCGGCGCGCAGCGCACCGGCCTGCCTGCCGATGGACATCCCTCCGACGACGGCGGCCATCCGCAGGCTCACGGAGCGGGCGTACGGGGTGAGCGCGTCGGTGACCTGCTGGGCGAGCTCGCGGGTGGGAACGAGGACCAGGGCGAGCGGCTGCCGTGGCTCGGCACGCCGCCCCGCCGTGCGCGCCAGTACGGCGAGGCCGAAGGCGAGGGTCTTGCCCGAGCCGGTGCGGCCACGGCCAAGTACGTCACGACCGGCCAGGGAGTTCGGCAGGGTCGCCGCCTGGATCGGGAAGGGTACGGTCACGCCTTCGCGGCCGAGCGCGGCCAACAGCCGTGCGGGCAGGGCGAGATCGGCGAACGCCCCGACGGCGGGCAGCGGGGGTGTGATCGTCTCGGGGGCCGTGAACTCGCCCTGTACGGCTCGTCCGGGCCGTCGGTTTCCGTTGGTTTTGGCACGGCGCGGGCCACCGGAGCGGTTGGCGCCGGCGCCTCCTCCGACGCGGTCATAGGTGCGGGATGTGCGGGCGCGCTGCATGCGGAACCTTCCTTGTTGGGCGCGTGACAAGGAATTCCCGCAGCAGATGAGCGGCGCAGAGAATTTCGAGACGAGCCGAATTCGATGTGGGGCGGGTCGGAGCGACGGGGAATGTTTCACCGGGTCGGTCGGTGATGTGATGGAGCCTCCCGTCGCGCGCTCCTGAAAAGCAGCGAGCTGGGGCCCGCACCCCAGAGGTGCGGGCCCCAGCTGCGAAGTCTGCGTCAGCGCCGACGTCAGGCGGGAACGATGTTCTCGGCCGTCGGGCCCTTCTGACCCTGAGCGATGTCGAACGACACCTTCTGGCCTTCCAGCAGCTCGCGGAAGCCCTGGGCGGCGATGTTCGAGTAGTGGGCGAAGACGTCGGCGCCGCCGCCGTCCTGCTCGATGAAGCCGAAACCCTTTTCCGCGTTGAACCACTTCACGGTGCCGGTAGCCATGTCATTTCTCCTTCGGAGGCGGTGTCAGGAATTCGCCTTGTGCGAACTCCCTGTCGCCGTGATGATCACCCCGCCGGAAACGAACCTTCTGGCAACCACACCTGCAACTGAGATCGACAGTAGCACGGCGCAACCGGCCCTGTGCGGTCGATAATTCCGAGCCGGTCGACGGCCGAGGAATACTTGCCGTGCCCGGCATCTATTTCTCATGTTGTGGACATAGATATTGCTCTCCGTGGAGCGGCCTTTCTGCGTCGTACGCAACCAGGGCTCGGGTCCTCGCAGACTGAGCGGTGCGCGGCTGAGCGGCTGCCCTGTCCATCGAGTCCTCGTGCGGTCACCGCGCCGGTGACCTGTACGACGGCTGTGACGCGTCTCACCGGAACTCGCCCGCACCGACCGTCAGTTCAAGACGTGACCACAGATATGCGAACCCGGGTGCGAAACGGAGATCCGGACGCCTTTGCGGAACTCTTCCCGGTCGAGGCCGAAGGCGGCTCGCTGCGGCCGTGGCTGCTGGGCATCGCCACCAACGTGGCCCGTTCCCACCACCGCAGCAACCGCCGCCACCACGCCGCGGCGAGCGCCTCGGCCGCCGCGCACGCCGCCGAGGAACGGGTCGAGGATCACGCCGAGGAGACCGCCGGACGCCTGGCCTTCATGGGGCTTCTTGGTCCTGCTGTTCCCGGCAGGTTCCCAACGGAGGTCTTGGGAACTGGTCTTGGCGGGTCGTAGAAGCGTCTACACAGGTCCGTTGCCCAGTCGGGTCCATTGAGCACCGCAGCTGCTTTGAGAGGGGCGCAGGGGCGGTGCCGCGACCGGGTCAGTCGCCGTGGTAGAGGCGCGTCGGATCAATCAGCTGGATGGTGGGGTCGTTCTCGGCGAGGTGGCGCAATTCGTCGGTGAAACCGGCGCCGCTGTAGCACTGGAGCCGGGTGACGTCGGTGGCGGTACCGCGTGCGGTGAGGAGAGCACGGATGTGCTGGAGACGTTCGAGGTGGCCGTTTCCCATGACGTCGTTCCATTTGGCTTCGCCGATGGCGAGCAGGGCTTCGCGGCCGCTGTCGGTCTCGCCGTGGACAGCGACGTCGACTTCGTGGCTGGTCTTCGCGGCAGGATCGTTGACGGTACCGCTCGCGACCCTTGTGACCTGCCCCCCGTGGGTTGGGGCGGACGCGTGCCAGCGGGCCCATTCGCGGCAGACCTGTTCGAAGTGCGGGCCGACGACCTTGCTACGGAAGGTGGACTGGGCGCGGCGCCAGACGGTGGGGGCGCGTCCGGGGCGTTCCAGATCGCCCCAGGCGGGGCGCATGACCGAGTGGTAGAAGGCGATGAGGGGTTCGGCGATGCGGTAGGCGGAGCGGTTGCGGCGGAAGGCGTCGGCCTCGTGGGTGATCATGCCGACGTCCTGGAGGACGCTGAGCGGGTGGGCGAGGTCGGTGGACTTGCGGCCGAGGTAGTCGGCGATGCCGCCGCGTGCGGCGTTTCCGGCGGCGATGGCGGCCAGGACGGAGTGATAGAGCGCGGTGTCGTGGAGTTCGGGTTCCTCTGCGAGTAGGTAGCGGGCCTCGCGGAAGAGTGGACGGGCGGGATTGAGGACGGCGCGGGTGACCCAGGCGTCGAAGTCGTCGGGTCCGGCGGGGCTGTCGCCCTGAGTGAACTCGCGGCGGTAGGCGGGGGTGCCGCCGACGATGGCGTGGGTGAGCAGTGCGGTGCGCGGGTCGGTGATCTCCCAGAACTCGGCGGCGAGGCGGAAGTCCAGGGTGGGGACGACGAGTTCCAGGCCGGCGCGGCCGCGCAGCGGGGCGTTCCCGGACAGCAGCCCGCCCATGAAGGGCAGGGAGGAGCCGCACAGCAGGAGCCGTACGGGGGTGTTGGTGTGCTGGGCGGCGGGGTCGAGGGCGCGCTGGATGATCGAGGGGAGGGCGGGGGAGGCCTTGGCGAGAAAGGGGAACTCGTCGATGACCGCCACGGTGGGCGCGCCGCCGTCGGCGATGCGCATGAGCTCGGTGACCGCCTCGTCCCAGTGCGCGAAGCGGAACGGCGTGGGCTGGCCCCGATACCGGGCCAGCGCCTCACCGAACTGGCGCAGGGCGTCGGCCTCGATGGTCTCGGTGGCGGTGAACATGAATCCACCGCTTGCCCGTGTGACGGCGTCCAGGAGGAAGCTCTTGCCCTGGCGGCGGCGACCGGAGACCACGCCGAGGGTGGCACGCGGGCCGGGCAGGGCGGCGAAGCGGGTCAGCTCGGCCCACTCGAAGTCGCGGTCGAACATCTCGGCGGGTTTGTCCACTGCGCACCTCTGTATGGATAGGTGCGCTTATTATATCTGGACTTATTCGACCCTCGCCGCGCGCCAAGTGCGTGCTGGATCGCGTCGCCAGATGCCCCATTGTTCCGTTCCCGGAATGTTCCCATCGGGCATGCAAAAGACCCTCCATGGTGTCCATGGAGGGTCGATGCGGCCTCTGACCAGGCATTTCTCTGTGCCCCCGGCAGGATTCGAACCTGCGACACCCGCTTTAGGAGAGCGGTGCTCTATCCCCTGAGCTACGAAGGCCCGAAGGCCTGGCCACTGACGTGAACAGCGTAGCGGATCGTGGCGGGGTGCCGGTGTGGAGGGCGGTCGGTCCGGTGGACAACCCGGTGGGCAACCCGGTGGGCAACCCGGTGGGCAACCCGGTGGGCAACCCGGTGGGCAACCCGGTGGGCAACCCGGTGGGCAACCCGGTGGGCAACCTTTCCCGTGGCTCGCGCATCACATGTGCATGAACTCCAAGTGCACGGTGATCGGCGCGGCGTTGGCCGCGATGGCGTTCGCGCTGGCGCCCGGAGCGGTCGGCGTGGCCGCCGCGGCCGACGGTCCGTCAGGGACGCCGTCCCCCTTGCCGACGCAGGCGTACGCGTCGATCGACGCCGACAGTCAGATCAATGTGGGAGCGACGCCGCAGTCGGCCACCGTGACCTGGAGTTTCGGGGACGACGGGGCGTCGGTCCCGTTGCCGACGAACATCTCGCTCGTCATCGACGCGCGGGGCCTGGCGGGCGTCGCGAGCGTCTCGGTCGACGACCCGAGGTGCACGGCCGACGGGCAGGTCTTCACCTGCGTCAACAAGGACGTCTACGAGAGGGCGTCGGTCGACTTCACCCTGCGCAGAGCGCCGAACGCCGTGCCCGGCGACCACGCCACACTCAAGTACGCCGTCACCGCCGACCACGCCACCGGGGCCACCGGGGAGAGCAACGTGGTCGTCGGCGTCCCGAAGCTCCTCGTCGGCAGGACGCCGGACGTGACGGATGCCGAAATCGGCTCCCGGATCGACCTTCCGCTGCAGCTCCGCAACACCGGCGATCTGGCCACCGACCGGCGCCTCATGCTGCGCTGGGAGTCGGTGGGCGGCCTGGTCTTCGACCGGAAGTACTCCAACTGCTCCTACGGCGGTGCCGACGACCCCGGCGAGCCCGACGGCCGGACATCCGTCACCTGCCTCTTCCCGGTCGGCCCCGACTCGGTGCCCGCGGGGGGCACCGTGCAGCTGAGCAGCCCGCTGACCGCCACGGTCGGCAAGCACGTCCTGACCGCCGTGACCGACTACTCGGCCGAGCTGCTGGCCCCCGGCGTGCAGCCCGGCGGCGGCACGGAGCAGGGCACCGGACCGGCGCTCACCCTGGTGCGGGCGTCCGGGACGGGCAACGGATTCGAGGACGGCGCCAAGGGGCGGTTCACCGTCGCGGCCGACAACTCCGCCGACCTCGCGGCCACCGCCACGACGAAGCCCCGCCACAGGGCGGGCGAGTGGGCTCTCGACATCAACGCCGTCAACCACGGCCCGGGCTCCGTGTACGGGGTCGACGGACAGTCCGCCGTCGTCGTCGACGTGGTGGTGCCCAAGGACGTGACCGTGATCGGGACCGCCTACGACGAGGGTGAGGACACCCCGTACGGCCCGTGCAAGGTCCAGGCCGACGACGACCGGCACTACCTGTGCACCGTGCCGCTCGGTCTCCCGGCCGGCAAGAGCCAGCTGTTCGAACTCTGGGTGAGGACCGCCAAGGGGTACGACGGTGCCAAGGGCACGGCGACCGTACGGCCCGGCCCGGCCGGCATCCCGGTCCACGACCCGGACGCCTCCGACGACGGCGTCACCTTCGCCTTCGCCACCTCGACGGCGACGCCCACACCGACCGCGCCGACGGAGACCGCGTCGGCCACGGCCGCACCGGCCACCACGGCTCCCTCCGACGGCGGCCTGGCCTCCACGGGCGCCGGCCGCACGGCGCTCATCGCCACCGCGGCGGGCTCCGCCGTGCTGCTCGGCGGAGCGGTTCTCGTCGCCGGTCGTCGCCGCAGGGGTTCGCACTGACGGAAGAACGAGCGGGGTCCGTCCGACCGGTCAACGGTCGGCGGACCCCGCTCGTATCAGGGGGCTCCGAAGGCCCCCGCGTCGCGAACTACGGCCGCTCCGCCGCCAGCAGTGCCGGGAACGCCTCGTGGAGGGCCTCGCGCCAGTCACGGATCGGCTCGACGCCGGCGGCGGCCCAGCGGTCGTGGCCGAGGACGCTGTAGGCGGGCCGGGGGGCCGGGCGGACGAAGGCGGCGCTGGTGGTCGGGCGGACCCGCTCGGGGTCCGCGCCGAGCAGCCGGAAGATCTCCCGGGTGAGGCCGAACCAGGTCGTCTCGCCGCCGCTGGTGCCGTGGTAGATCCCGGCCGGCGCGGTACCGGCCAGCGCCGAACGCCCGAGGTGGACCAGCCGGTCGGCGAGGTCGACGGTCCAGGTGGGCTGGCCCCGCTGGTCGTCGACGACGTCCAGGGTGTCCTTGAGGCCCTCCAGCTTGATCATCGTACGGACGAAATTGCCGCCGCCCGAGCCGTACAGCCACGCCGTACGCACCACGTAGCCCGCGTCGGGGAGCGCGGACAGGACCGCCTGCTCGCCGGCCAGCTTGGTGCGGCCGTAGGCGCTGCGCGGGGCGGTGGCGGCGTCCTCGGCGTACGGAGAGGTGCCGTCGCCCGCGAAGACGTAGTCCGTGGAGACCTGGAGGAGCCTGGCGCCGGTCTTGGCGCAGGCCGCCGCGAGGTTGCGGGCGCCGTCGCCGTTGATCCGCAGGGCCGCGGGCTCCTGGGTCTCCGCGTCGTCCACGGCCGTCCAGGCGGCGCAGTTGACGACGACGTCGGGGCGGTGCTCCGCGACGGCCTCGTGCACCGCCTCCGGGTCCGTGATGTCCAGGTCCCCGCGGGCCAGGCCCAGGCCCTGCTCGCCGTCGGCCGACAGACGGGCCAGGAGGTCCTTGCCGAGCATGCCGCCCGCACCCGTGATCAGCCAGGTGGAAGTCACAGCGCCGCGCGCTCCTTCAGGGGCTCCCACCAGGCGCGGTTCTCGCGGTACCAGGTGACCGTCTCGGCGAGACCGGTGGCGAAGTCCTTGCGGGGCTCGTAGCCCAGCTCCGTGCGGATCTTGGTGCAGTCCACGGAGTAGCGGCGGTCGTGGCCCTTGCGGTCCTGGACGTACTCGACGCTCTCGTCCCAGTCCGCGCCGCACGCCTCGAGCAGCAGCCCGGTCAGCTCCTTGTTGGAGAGCTCGGTGCCCCCGCCGATGTTGTAGACCTCACCGGCGCGACCCTTGGTGCGCACCAGGTCGATGCCCTGGATGTGGTCGTCGATGTGCAGCCAGTCGCGGACGTTGCCGCCGTCGCCGTAGAGCGGGACCTTCTTGCCGTCCAGCAGGTTCGTGATGAACAGCGGGATGACCTTCTCGGGGAAGTGGTGGTGCCCGTAGTTGTTGGAGCAGCGGGTCACCCGCACGTCGAGGCCGTGGGTGCGGTGGTACGACAGGGCGATCAGGTCGCTGGACGCCTTGGCGGAGGAATACGGGGAGTTGGGCTGCAGCGGGTGCGTCTCCGGCCAGGAGCCCTCGTCGATGGAGCCGTAGACCTCGTCGGTGGAGATGTGCACGAAGGTCTTGATGCCGGCCCGGTGCGCGGCGTCGATCAGGGTGTGGGTGCCGACCACGTTGGTACGGACGAACTCGGCGCCGCCGTCGATGGAGCGGTCCACGTGCGACTCGGCCGCGAAGTGCACCACCTCGTCGTGCTCGGCCATCAGCTTCCCGACCAGCTCGGGGTCGCAGATGTCGCCCTGGACGAAGGCGAAGCCCGGGTGGTCGCGCACCTCGTCGAGGTTGGCCGGGTTGCCCGCGTAGGTGAGCTTGTCCAGGACGGTTATCGCCACGTCGCCCGGGCCCTCGGGGCCGAGCAGCGTACGCACGTAGTGGGAGCCGATGAAGCCGGCGCCGCCGGTCACCAGGATTCGGGTTGTCATGAGGAGATCTGCACCTTGCTGTGGTCGCCGAGGACGAGACGGTGGGCTGCGGGGTTGCGGGGCGCGGGGGTGACCTCGACGTTGCGGCCGATGAGCGAGGTCTCCACGCGCCGCACGCCGGTGATGGAGGAGTCGCGCAGGACGATGGAGTACTCGACCTCGCTGTCGTCGATCCGGCAGTCCTCGGAGATGGAGGTGAAGGGGCCGATGTACGAGTCGCTGATCACCGAACCGGGGCCGATGATCGCGGGGCCGACGATGCGCGAGCCGCGGACCTCGGCGCCGGCGTCGATGCGCACACGGCCGATGATCTCGCTGGAGTCGTCGACGGTGCCCTCGACGGCGGGCTCCAGCGACTCCAGGACGGAGCGGTTGACCTCCAGCATGTCGGCGACGTTCCCGGTGTCCTTCCAGTACCCGGAGATCGTCGTCGAGCGGACGTCCTTGTGCTGGTCGATCAGCCACTGGATGGCGTGGGTGATCTCCAGCTCGCCGCGCCAGGACGGCTCGATGCTGCGGACGGCCTCGTGGATGGTGGGGGTGAAGAGGTACACACCGACCAGCGCGAGGTCGCTCTTGGGCTCCTTCGGCTTCTCCTCCAGCCCCTTGACGCGGCCGCTCTCGTCGAGCTCGGCCACACCGAAGGACGTCGGGTTGGGCACCCGGGTCAACAGGATCTGGGCGTCGGGACGTTCCGTACGGAATTCCTCGACGAGGCCGGTGATTCCGCCGACGATGAAGTTGTCGCCGAGGTACATCACAAAGTCGTCGTCACCCAGGAATTCGCGGGCGATGAGCACCGCGTGGGCCAGGCCGAGCGGCTGGTCCTGGGGAATGTAGGTGACGTTGATCCCGAGTTTCGAGCCGTCGCCCACGGCTTCCCGGATCTCCCCGGCGGTGTCGCCGACGATGATCCCGACGTCCGTGATGCCGGCGTCGGCGATCGCCTCCAGCCCGTAGAACAGCACGGGCTTGTTGGCGACGGGCACCAGCTGCTTGGCCGATGTGTGGGTTATCGGACGCAGGCGGGTGCCCGAGCCACCGGAGAGAACGAGAGCCTTCATGCGGCGCATCCTAACCGGGGTCCGGGTCAAGCACCTCTTCGTGTGTTCCATCACAGTTCGCCAAACCATTGCGGGGGCTTTGTGATCCGTTTGTGGCCGCGCTACCCGCTTGACGTGACCACGGTGTGACCGTCACGCGTTAGCCTTGTCCGTCAGCGAGCGGCGTCGTGCGCCGGGTCATGACGTAATGACTCCCCCCAGACTGAAGCGGAAGAAGAGACATGCCCATCAAGGTGAGCGTGGTGATCCCGGTCTACAACCCGGGCAAATACATCGAGGACTGCATCTCCTCTCTTCTGCGCCAGAGCCTGCCGGACGACGAGTACGAAGCGATCTTCGTCGACGACGGTTCCACCGACGAGACCCCCGAGCGCCTCGACCGGCTCGCCGCCGAGTACCCCCACATGCACGTCATCCACCAGGAGGGCTCCGGCTGGTCCGGCAAGCCGCGCAATGTCGGCATCGCCGCCGCCAAGGGCGAGTTCATCCAGTTCGTGGACAACGACGACTGGCTCGGCGACGAGGCGCTCGAACGCATGTACAACTACGGCGTGGCGAACGGCGCCGACGTGATCGTCGGCAAGATGGCCGGAAAGGGCCGCCCGGTCCCGCTGGAGCTGTTCCGCAAGAACCGCCCGCACGCCAATGTCGAGAACGCCCCGCTGATCGACAGCCTCACCCCGCACAAGATGTTCCGCAAGGCGTTCCTGGACAAGTACGACCTCCGCTACATGGAGGGGCGCCGGCGCCTCGAGGACCATGTCTTCGTGACCGAGGCCTATCTGCGGGCCGAGAACGTCTCCGTGCTCAGCGACTACCTGTGCTACTACCACGTCAAGCGCGAGGACGCGTCCAACGCGGGCTTCCAGCGCTTCGACCCGGTCGGCTACTTCAAGAACCTCCGCGAGGCCCTCGACGTCGTCGAGAAGCTCACCGAGCCCGGCCCGCTGCGGGACCGGCTCTTCCGCCGCTGGCTGCGCAACGAGATGGTCGAGCGCATGCGCGGACAGCGTCTGCTGAAGCTGCCCGAGGACTACCGCCAGGAGCTGTTCGACGAGATCCACAAGGTCGTCGTCGAGCGCTTCGGCCCCGGTGTCGCGGCCGGTCTGCAGCCCACGCAGCAGATCGTCGCCGGCCTGATCGCGGCGAACCGCCTCGCCGACGTCGAGGAGTTCGCCCAGTGGGAGTCGGGGATCAAGCCCTCCGGCGCCCTGGAGACCCTGGGCTGGGAGGACGGCAAGCTGTCGATCGGCTTCACCGCCGAGTACAAGTCGGCCGGCGAGCCCATCACCTTCCGTGCCGACGGCGACAAGGACCTGCTCGTCCCGCCGCTGCCGCAGACCAGCCTGGACGCCATCGCCCTGCTCGGCGCGGACACCTCCGCCCCGCTGGCCAAGTCCAAGGTGGACCTCGTCGTACGGGAGCGCTCCACGGCCGCGGAGTTCTTCCAGCCCGTCGAGCTGACCCGGGAGAAGGTCGCCGTGGAGGGCCGGGAGGGTGATTTCCGCCAGATCCTGCGCGCCACCTCACAGGTCGACCCGCTGACCGCCGCGAACGGCGCGGGACTGGACGCCGGCATCTGGGACGTCCTCATCCGCATCAGCTCCTGCGGCTGGACCAAGGAGACCCGTCTCGGTTCCGTACGCGGTGAGGAGGCGGGCCGCGGGCGCCGCGCCGCCGTCCTCGGCTCCCCGGCCCATCTGGTCCTGCCCTACTGGACCGACCCGCACGGCAACCTCTCCCTCGACGTCGGCCAGAAGACCAACCGGATCTCCTACGAGTTCGCCGACCTGGCCCCCGCCGACGTCACGGTGTCCACGGACCCCGGCCGCCTCGTGGCCGTCCTGCCCTTCCATGTCCAGGGCGAGAGCAAGGCGACCGTACAGCTGAAGAACGCCTCGGCGGGCCGTTCGGTCGACCTCACCGCCACGCTGAGCGCCCGCGGCTCCGACAAGGCCGAGCTGAGCGCCGCTCTGCCGCTCGGCGAGCTGACGGACGGCCAGTGGCGGCTGGAGCTGACCGTGCCCTCGACCGGGGGCGGCAAGCCGGTGGCCCTTCCGCTGGTGCTGGACGTCTCCGCGACCGGAGGCGCCGAGGTCAAGCGGCTCGCCGCCGCCGCTGCCGACCTGGCGGCCAAGGCTCCGGCCCGCCGCAAGCCCGCCGCGCGCCCCGCGGAGCCGACGCTGCTGCGCCGCGCCGCGGGCAAGCTCCGCCGGGCCCTGAAGAAGTAACCGAACCACGCGAGGCAAGGATCAGACGTGCGACCACTGGGAATTGAGGGTGCCTGGGTGCTGGAGCCCAAGGTCTTCCCCGACGACCGCGGCAGCTTCCACGAGTGGTTCCGCGGAGCGGCGTTCCGCGAGGCGACCGGCCAGGAGCTCACCCTCGCGCAGGCCAACTGCTCCGTCTCCAAGCGGGGCACCCTGCGCGGCATCCACTTCGCCGACGTTCCGCCGAGCCAGGCCAAGTACGTCAAGTGCGTGCGCGGCGCGGTCATCGACGTCATCGTCGACATCCGCGTCGGCTCACCGACGTACAAGCAGTGGGAGGCGGTCCGGCTCGACGACGAGACCCACCACGCCGTCTATCTGTCCGAGGGCCTCGGGCACGCCTTCTTCGCCCTGACCGACGACGCGACGGTCGTCTACCTCTGCTCCGAGGGCTACGCCCCCGAACGTGAGCACGGTATTCACCCGCTGGACCCGGACCTCGCCATCGACTGGCCGGCCGGTATCGAGCCGCTGCTGTCCCCGAAGGACGAGGTGGCGCCCACACTCGCCGAGGCCGAGGCCCAGGGTCTGCTCCCGGCGTACGAGGACTGCCTCGCCTTCCGCGGGACGCTGCGCGGCGAGTGATCGGCCGCTGATGTCTAGGACGGGCCCTTCCGTGGAAACACGGTAGGGCCCGGGTCTTTTTCCCTTTAGCACCCTTTGGGGAACGCGGAAGGGCTGGTAGCCCTCCTCCTGGGTGACGGAAAGACCACGGGCTAGGAAACCGGGGACTGAGTGGCATGGGCTTGACCAGCGAGACGACTGTTTACGTGATGGCGGCGGTGGCCGCCATTTGTGTGGCGCTGTTGGTCTGGTTGTGGCCACGACTCGCCAAGCAGGGTGTGTGGCAGGTGCTCGGACGGCTGGTGGCCGTCGGAGTGACCCAGCTGACGATCATCGCGACGTTCGCCTGCTGGCTGAACTCGTCGTACCAGTTCTTCGGATCGTGGGGCGAGCTCTTCGGCAACGTCGACACCGCGCCCGTCGGTGTCACCCAGGCGTCCGCGAACAACGGCGACGCGGGTGTGACCGGCATCTCCGTGAAGGGCGCGCTGATACAGCCCGCGGGCACCGAGCAGCTCGACCGGGTCAGCGGGCTGCCCACCGGCGACCCGGCGGTCAACGGGAAGGTCGAGTCCGTGAAGGTCATCGGCCGCCGTACGGGTGTGGTCGACCCGGCCTTCGTCTATCTGCCCCCGCAGTACTTCCAGAAGGCGTACCACCGCCAGCGCTTCCCGGTGATCGTCGCGCTCAGCGGCTACCCCGGCTCCATCTTCAACCTCGCGCAGTACCTGCGGGTGTCGCAGACCGCGGGAGAGCTGCAGAAGAGCGGCCAGATGCAGCCGACCATCATGGTGATGATCCGGCCGACGATCGCTCCGCCGCGCGACACCGAGTGCGTGAACGTCCCGGGCGGACCGCAGACCGAGACCTTCCTGGCCAAGGACCTTCCGGACGCCCTGAAGTCCGCCTACCGGGTGGGTCACGACGCCAGTGCCTGGGGTGTCATGGGCTACTCCTCCGGCGGCACCTGCGCCCTGCAGCTCACGATGCGCAACCCGCACGTGTACACCACGGCAGGCGCCCTCTCGCCCGACTACAAGATCAAGGACGATCCCACCACCGGCAACCTCTTCGGCAGCGGTCTCGGCCGGGTCAACCGGGTCAACGGCCACGACCTGATGTGGCGTCTGAAGCACCTGCCCGCCCCCCAGGTCTCCGTCCTGGTCGCGGACAGCAAGCAGGGCGAGAAGGGCTACCCGCAGACCCTCGCCTTCATCAAGGCCGTGAAGGCGCCCATGCGTGTGGTGTCGATCCTGCCGGACAAGGGCAGCCACAACTTCCCGACCTGGGTACGGGAGATGCCGGCGACCCTGAAGTGGATGAACCAGCAGCTGACCTTCCCGCAGGACGTCGTGCCCCGGCACCTCAAGAAGCCGCACAGCACGGTCCGCGCCTCGGGCGCCGAGCCCTCCGAGCCGGCCACCAAGCGCAGGTGACGGACGGCCGCCGAGCGCTCGGCGGGATGTGCGGCGACGGGGCCGTCGTTCGTCGGCGGCCACCGCCGTGGCTGGTCACGCTCACCCCTTGGGCACGCGGATGTCCGTGCTGCTCAGCGTCTGCGGCCTGTCCGTGAAGACCCGCAGCCTCACCCGCAGCCGGTCCCGGTGGGGGAGGGCGTAGCGTCCACCGCTCGGCACGAGGACGTAGCGCGCCGACTGGTGCGGGCGCAGCACGGCCGGGCCGCCGCGCACCGTCCAGTACGCGGAGGTGCTCTCACCGGTACTGGACGCGAAGTGCGGGGTCAGCGCGGTGTCACCGGTGTTCGTCGCCCGCACGGTCAGCCCGTCGATCCCGCCGCTGTCGCCCCGTACATCGCCGACCACCAGCCGGATCGGCGGCCCGCTCGCGGCGGCGACGGCCACGGACCCGGCGGCCGGTGCCAGCACCGCCGCCACCACGGCCAGACTGACCGCCCGTCGCCGGCCCATCGGCAGCCGCGGCTGCCAGGCCGAGGCGAAGGCGGACGTGGTGGCGGTGGCCGCGCCCGCGACCCACAGCGGGGTCATCATCAGGTAGTACCCGTCCTGGGACCGCGTGGCCAGGTAGAACGCACACCACGGCAGGACGACGGCGGCCGGACCCAGCCGCCGTACGAAGAGCACGAACAGGACGAGCAGTCCGGCCGCCATCAGCATGCTGGCGTAGGAGTAGAAGTCCAGCCGGCTGCTGCCTTCGGAGAAGTAGTACGACAGACCCATGAGGCCCTGGCCGTGGGGCACCCCGTGCTGGGTGAACGGCAGAGCCATGCCGGAGAGCCAGGCCCGCGGGCCCTGCGCGATGAAATAGGCGTTGGCGGCCAGGGCCACGACGGCGGCGACCGCGGTGAACCGTGCGACCACACCGAGAGCGGCACGCGCGGGGAGCTCACCGCGCCGCACCGCGTACACGCCCACGAGCAGGAACGGCGTCAGGAACCAGGGCAGCTGATGCGTCGCGCACGCGGCCCCGAGGAGCCCTGCTCGCACGAGGTCCGAGCGGCGCAGCCGCCCCCCGGCACCGATCGAGGGCCAGTGGATCACCACCGGGATCAGCAGCACGAGCGCCGTGATCGCCGGGTAGCCCATGGCCGCGTACCCCTTGAGCATCGGGAAGCCCAGGCAGACCACCGTCGCCGCCGACCGCCACGGCGTCGGCAGCAGCACCCACAGCGTCACGGCGCCGACGAGCAGTAGGACCGTCGGGACGAGCGTGGCCGCCTTGGCGCCGATCAGCGCGTACGCGGGGGCGTTGAACAGCAGCGCCAGCGGCGGATACGCGAAGGAGTAGTCCGCGCCGCCCGACATCGTCTTGGTGACGCCGACATGGTGCCGTTCGAACACCCATGGCCACTCGTGCCCGTACACCCCGTGGCCGTGCACCAGTTCGTGCGTGGCCTGGGTCATCAGCACCGTCTCGTCGTTCATGGCGCCGCTGAGGACGTACGAGCACAGCGCCAGCCCGATGCCGAGCAGCAGCGCTCCCGCGTCCACGCGCACGAGGGCGCGTCGGCTGCGCACCGCGAGGGCGAGGATCCCGAGCGTCAGGATCCCGGCGTAACCGAGGGTGATGAGCCCCCCGACCAGGGGCCGTCTCGCGATCGCGGTGGTCCAGTCGGCACGGGTGCCGATGAACAGGCTGATGACGGCGAGCAGGGTGATCGCTCGGTGCAGCGGTGCGGGGTCGGCCGGTGACGACGGTCCCGGACGGTCGGACACGGCGTCGGGGACGGTGGCGGCGGCATCGGCCGTCTTGCTCATACGGGGAGCCTCTTGAGCGGGCGAGTCGGGGTCGGGCGGTCGGGGTCTCGGAAGGGCGGGGTCAGATGAGGGAGCTCTTGTAGTACAGGCTGGCCATCTTATTGGTATCGGTGGCGGAGTTTTCCGAGGCGAATCCCATGACGAGTCGGCAGGCGGCGGTGTTGGTGGTGTCCGGGATCTGAATGGCGAGGCCTTCGGGCTCGCGGTAGTAGAGGCTCTGGGCCGCCTTGGTGAGCTGACGGTCGCTGACGGAGCCGGTGTTCCAGTCGATTCTGGTGATGTAGGTGTTGCCGTCGGGGGCGGTCGGTGTCGTGGTGGTGTCGTTCGCGTAGGTGTACGCGTTTCCGTCGATCATGTACAGGTATTGCCCGAGGGTGGTGAAGCCCTGGAAGTCGGAATAGGCGCTGCCGGTGGGCTGGGTGACGGTGGCCAGCGGGGTGTAGGTGCCGGCCTTGAAGGTGGCGAGGTCGTACAGCGCGAACGAGAACGTGTTGTTGAGCCGGTATCGCACGGCGAGTCTGCCGTTGACCGGGTCGATGGCCACGGTGGTGCGGTCGGCTCCGGAGACCGGGCTGAACTTGGTGAGCTGTGATGAACCGGTGGTCAGGACGGCGCCGTTGGCGAACTTGAAGCGGGCGAGTCTGCTGCCCCAGCCGTTGGTGACGTTGTTGGAGTCGGTGGAGGCGAC
>NZ_JBEXCS010000109.1:0-31527 GCF_040605395.1 Streptomyces sp. NPDC005648
GCTGCCGCCCCCAGACCCCCGCATCGGCCCTGAACGGGCCTCGTCCTCAAACGCCGGACGGGCTGAGCTGTGCGGACCGGCGCCGAGAGGTGCCGCCTCCCACGGGCGGGTGGCGGCTCGGGACGGCAATCCCCCGCCCTCGGCCGCCGGACGGACCGGGTGGTGCGGACCGGCGCCGCGAGGCGCCGGTCCCCCCGAAAATACCCTCTCCACAAGCCCCGCCCCTTCTGTTAGACGCCCGCCCCATCAGCCCCGTCCCCCCGTAGACGCCCGCCCCATCGGTCCCGCCCCTCCGCAGACGCCCGACCCATCAGCCCCGCCCCTCCGCAGACACCCGACCCATCAGCCCCGGCCCCCTGCGCAGACGCCCGACCTGCGAGTTCCGCCCCCTCCACAGACGCCCGATCCATCGGTCCCGCCCCTCCACAGACACCCGATCCATCAACTCCGGCCCCCCGTAGACGCCCGCCCCATCAGCCCCGGCCCCCTGCGCAGACGCCCGACCCATCGGTCCCGCCCCCTCCACGGACGCCGATCCATCGGTTCCGGCCCCTTCCGCAGCCGCCCCTGGGAGCCCCCCTCCCACGGGCGCCGCCCCTGGGAGCCCCGTCCCAAGGGTGCCGCCCCCGCCGCGGGGAGGTGCGGTGGGGGCGGTTGTGGGGGGCCGGGTCTGTGGTGGAGGGGTGGGGAGGCCGGCTGTCCCCCGTTCGGCCGGCCTCCGGGGGTGCCGCGTTCACGCGGCGCGGGAGCGCAGGCGGCGGAGGCTGAAACTATGCGGTTCGTTCTCCGCCGCGTGGCGGGCCTCGCGGCGGGCGGCGCGGCGGGTGCGGGCGGCCTCGCGGGCCAGGCGTTCCTCGTCGGCGCGGCGGATCAGTTCGGCGGAGCGGATCTGGGAGATCTCGAACTCGTACATGGTGTGTCCCTTGTCCCTCGGGGCCCGTGGCCCGTGGCCCTGGTGAGAGGCCGTTGGTGTCGTCTCGCTTCCTGCGATGACTCCACTTTCGTCTCCGAGGGGGGTGCGCCACATCGGGAGAGTTCCGCATCTTCCGCGGGGCCCGGGGCCTTAGACGCACGCGAGGGGTCTTAGGCCCTCCGTAAGGTGCTTACGGAGGGCCTAAGACCCCTCAGGACCTGCGGTGATCCGGCCGGCGGTGGTCAGCCGGCGGAGGGCAGTCCGAGCAGGACGTCGGTGTACTTCAGGACGGCCAGCAGGAGGCCGATGACGCCCAGCGCCACACCGCCCCAGGAGACCGACTTGATCCAGGCGGCCTGCGGCTTGCCGGGCGCCCCGAACGCGGGACGCGCCAGGACCAGGACGCCGACGACCAGCGCGAGCAGCGCGAAGACGCCGCCCCACAGCGCGGTGGCGTGCCAGGCGTCGCCGTAGCCCTCCTTGAGCAGTTTGTTGATGTTGGAGGAGGACGAGGTCTGCGCGCCGAGCTGGCCGATGAGCGACTGGCGCGCGGACGCGATGGTCCCCACCCAGCTGCCGGTCAGCGAGACGACACCGAGCGCCGCGGAGACGATCGCACCCGCGCCCTGCCCGACGCCGGTCGCGGCTTCCTCGTCGCCCTCGGAGCCGTTCTCGACAAGGTCGGCCTCGACGGCCGCCTCCTCCTCGGTCTCGGCCGCGGTGGCGTCCACCGTCTCCTCGTCGGGCTTCACTTCGGTGGCCTCGGTCACGGCCTCGTCATCAGTCTTGGTGGTTCCCATACCTCGCACCGTACGGACGCTGGATGAGAGGTCTCTGAGAGATCGCGGGGAGCGATCGGCAGAGCCTCCGCCTGTTGGTCGGCTATTGATTGTGTGCGGCACGCCCACGTGCTTCACGCCACTCGGGGGCCAGGATCGACCACACCTCGGAGTCGTGCCGCACCCCACCATAGGGGTACGCCTCGCGGTGCACGCCGTCGCGGGTGAATCCGAGGCGCCGGGCGACGTTCAGACTGGGCACGTTCCCCGAGGCGGCGATCCACTCGACGCGGTGGATGCCGCGCTCCTCGACCGCCCAGTCGATCAGTATCCGCATCGCCCGGGTGATCAGCCCGCGCCCGGTCGCGGCGGGCTCCAGCCAGCAGCCGACCTCGCCGTTGCCGTGCTCCGCGTCGAAGTTCAGCGCGAGCACACCGCCGACGAGCTTGCCGTCCAGCCAGATGCCGTGCAGCGAACCCGTGTCGGCGGCGCGCATGTCGGCGTAGCGCTGCAGCGTCTCGCGTGCGGAGGGCACGTCGACCGCCTTCTGTCCGAACGGGATGAACTGTCCGATGAACTCCCGCCCGCGCTCCAGGTTCGCCAGGAACTCCTCGGCGTGCCAGGGCTCCAGCGGGCGCAGTTCGGCCCCGTCGTCACCCAGGGATATCGCGTACATCGCCCCGTTGCTCCTTCTCCAGTTCCGCCACGACATCGGTGAGCCTCTCATGGGTGGCACGGCACTCGGGCGGTTCGATGCTGATGCGGGGCATACGGCGGTCCAGCCAGGCCGGCAGCCACCAGTTGGCGCCGCCGAGCAGGTGCATGAGGGCCGGGACCAGGAGCGTGCGCAGGACGAAGGCGTCCAGGGCGACGGCGGAGGCCAGCGCGATCCCGAACATGGCGATCACCCGGTCGCCGCTGAGGACGAAGGCGAGGAAGACCGAGATCATGATGACCGCGGCGGAGTTGATCACCCGGCTGGTCTCGGCGAGGCCCACCCGCACCGCCCGCCGGTTGTCGCCGGTCTCCAGCCACTCCTCGTACATCCGGCTGACCAGGAAGACCTGGTAGTCCATGGAGAGTCCGAAGAGCACCGACACCATGATCACGGGGAGGAAGGGCTCGATGGGGCCGGCCCGGCCGAGGCCCAGCAGCTCGCTGCCCCAGCCCCACTGGAAGATCGCCACGACGACGCCGAAGGCGGCGGCGACGGCGGCGATGTTCATCGCGGCGGCCTTCAGGGGGATGCCGATCGAGCGGAAGGCGAGCAGCAGGAGCAGACAGCCGAGGCCGATGACCACGCCCACGAACAGCGGCAGCTTGCCGACGATCACGGCGGCGAAATCGTCGTACGACGCCGTCACACCGCCGACCTGGATGTCCAGGGAGGTGCCGGTCTCGGCGCGCGGCAGCACCTCGTGGCGGAGCCGGTCGACGAGGTCGCTGGTCTTCTGCGACTGCGGCTCGGAGGCCGGGACGATCGTGAAGAACGCGGTGTCGCCGCCGGTGTCGTAGGTGACCGGGGTGACCGAGGCGACGCCCTCGGTGGTGCGGATGGTGGCGTCGAGGTTGTCGAGGGTGAGTTTGTCCTCGGCGCCGTCGACATGGGTGACGAGGGTGAGCGGGCCGTTGACGCCGGGGCCGAAGCCGTCGGCGAGCAGGTCGTACGCCTGGCGGGTGGTCGAGGTCCTGGGGTCATTGCCCTGGTCGGAGGTGCCGAGGTGGAGGGAGAGCGTCGGCAGGGCGAGGACGGTCATGACGGCCAGGGCGACGATCCCGAGCACCTTGGGGTGGCGTTCCACGAACGCCGACCAGCGATGGGCGAACCCGGTCGGCAGCTCGGGCTGCGGACCGTGCTCGGCCAGCCGCCGCCGTTCGCGCCGGCTCAGGGCGCGCATGCCGATGAAGGAGAGCAGGGCGGGCAGCAGGGTGACGGAGGCGGCCACGGTGAGGACGACCGTCAGCGAGGCGGCGATCGCGACGCCGTTGAGGAAGCTGAGCCGCAGGATGAGCATCCCCAGCAGCGCGATGCAAACGGTGGCACCCGCGAAGACGACGGCCCGTCCCGTCGTGGCCACCGCGCCGGTGACCGCCTCGGTGACGGACAGTCCCCGTTTGAGTCCGCGCCGGTGTCTGGTGACGATGAAGAGCGCGTAGTCGATGCCGACGCCGAGCCCGATCAGCATGCCGAGCATGGGCGCGAAGTCGGCGACGGTCATGGCGTGGCCGAGCAGCACGATCGCCGCGTACGCCGTGCCCACGCTCACCAGGGCGGTGGCGATGGGCAGCACGGACGCGGCGAGCGACCCGAAGGCCAGGAACAGCACGACCGCGGCGACGACCACGCCGACGATCTCGGCGACATGCCCGCCGCTGGACTCGGTGAGCGCGACGGCGCTGCCGCCCAGCTCCACCTGGAGCCCGTCGCCGTCGGCCGCCTTCGCCGTGTTGACGACGGCCTCGGCCTCGGACTTCTTGATGTCCTCGGCCCGGTCGCGGAAGGTCACCGTGGCGTAGGCGGTGTGCCCGTCCTTGCTGATCTGTGCCGAGCCGTCGTCGCCGTACGGGCCGGCCACGGAGGCGACGCCGGGCAGGTCGGAGATCTTCTCCAGGGTCTCGGTCATCGTCTGCTCCACGGCGGCGGCGCGGACCGTGCCGGAGCTCGTGTGCCAGACGACCGTGTCGCTGTCCCCGCCGAGCCCGGGGAAGCCCTCCCGCAGCAGCTGGGTGGCGGCGCCGGACTCGGTGCCGGGGGCCTCGTAGTCGTTGGAGTACGCCGAGCCGGTGACGGCGGCGGCCGCGGTCACCCCGCCGAAGGCGAGGAGCCAGAGCAGCACCGAGACGAGACGGTTCCGAACACACCAGCGTGCAAGGGCTGCCACGTACTAGCTCCCGGGGGACGATTTGTGGATCTTTGACCGGGAACAGTCGTGGAACGTCGTTCACAACATGAACAGCCCGCAAAGAACGCATGAGCAATGCGAGGACCATGTTTGCAGGCAGAAGTGATCGTTTACGCCATTCGTGGGTTTATTCACAGGAGTGGGAGGCAGATCACAGGACAGTAACGGCGACTCTGTCACCTCAGTCGAACTGGTCCCCCAGCGCCATCACCATCGTCCCCACGATCAGCAGCCACAGGGCCCGGCGCGTGTGCCCCCGGGCGCCGAGGACCGCGGCGCACGCGCAGACGGCGGCGCCGAAGGCGTAGGCCCCGGGTACGAGCGCCGAGGCGGGCCCGGTCAGCCTCATCAGCGAGGCGGCGAGCCCCGCGAGGGTCAGCAGCGTGCCGGTGCCGCCGGCCGTCCAGCGGGCCCGGCGGGCGTCGTAGGCGATGTCCATGTCGTCGGCCAGGTCGTCGTCCATGTCGTCAGCCATGTCGTCCTCGACGTCCCGTATCTCGGAATCATCTCGTCCGCTCATGGCCGGGGAGCGTAGCGCGTCCTCCAGGGAAAGCGGCTGCGGTGCGACCCGCACAGCTGCTAGCTTCCGCTGGTCAGCCGTCACCGGCTCCTCGCCGACGACCGAAGCGGGTGCATTGTTTGAAGGTCCGACCGAGCTCCTACGCATCGACTTCCACTACGAAGATCTCAAGGAGCCCGTTCAGCGATGTCCGGCATCAGGACCCCGAACGACGACCTTTCTGACCGTCTGAACCACCCCGCCCACCCCCGCAGCAGCCAGTACGACGCCCGTTGGGCCGTCGACAACCAGATGGGCCCCAACGCCCTGTGGCTGCTGGAGTGGCTGGCCCCCGCCCTCGGCCTGGACACCCTGCGCCCCTGCGCGCGCGTCCTCGACCTGGGCTGCGGCCGCGCGATGACCTCGATCTTCCTGGCCCGGGAGTTCCACGCCCAGGTCACCGCCGCCGACCTCTGGATCGAGCCCGACGACAACGCCCGGCGCATCGCCGAGGCGGGCTTCGCCGACCGGGTGCAGGCGGTGCGTGCCGAGGCGCACGACCTGCCCTTCGCCGAGGGGTCCTTCGACGCGATCGTGAGCATCGACGCGTACCAGTACTTCGGCACCGACGACCTCTATCTGCCCACCCTCACACGGCTGTTGAAGCCCGGCGGAAGGATCGGGGTCGTCGTACCGGCGCTTCGCTCCGAGCCGGAGGGCCTCGAGCCGCCGGAGCACCTCAAGCCCTGGTGGGAGCCGGACTACTGGTGCTTCCACTCCGCCGACTGGTGGCGGCGCCACTGGACTCGCAGCGGGGCCGTCGAGGTCGAGGCGGCCGACTGGCAGCCGGACGGCTGGCGGGACTGGCTGCTGTGGTGCGAGGTGGTCGCCGAGGAGAGCCCCGAGGAGTTCCACCGCACGATGGCCCGCCGGGTGGGCGAGATGGTGCGGGCGGACGAGGGCCGCGCACTGGGATTCGTACGGGTCGTGGGACGCCGTAGGTGAACACGGGTACGGCCCCGGAGGGCATCCCTCCGGGGCCGTACCGCGTGCCGGGGCTCAGCCCTCGCTGACGCCCAGCTTCTCCAGGATCAGCTCCTTGACCCGGGCCGCGTCGGCCTGACCGCGGGTCGCCTTCATGACCGCGCCGACCAGGGCGCCGGCCGCGGCCACCTTGCCGCCGCGGATCTTGTCGGCGACACCCGGGTTGCCGGCGATGGCCTCCTCGACGGCGGTGGTCAGGGCGCCCTCGTCGGAGACGACCTTCAGACCGCGCTTGTCGACGACCTCGTCGGGGGTGCCCTCGCCGGCGAGAACGCCCTCGATGACCTGGCGGGCCAGCTTGTCGTTCAGGTCGCCCTTCGAGACCAGCTCGGTGACGCGGGCGACCTGCGCCGGGGTGATCGCCAGCTCGTCGAGCGCCTTGCCCGACTCGTTGGCGCTGCGCGCCAGTTCGCCCATCCACCACTTGCGGGCGGAGGCCGCGTCGGCACCGGCGTCGATCGTGGCGACGATCAGGTCCAGCGCACCGGCGTTGAGGATCGCCTGCATCTCGGTGGCCGAGATGCCCCACTCCGCGAGGAGGCGGTTGCGGCGGACCAGCGGCAGCTCGGGCAGCGCGGCCCGGATCTCCTCGACCCACTCACGGGACGGCGCGACCGGGACCAGGTCCGGCTCCGGGAAGTACCGGTAGTCCTCGGCCTCCTCCTTCACCCGGCCCGAGGTCGTCGACCCCGTGTCCTCGTGGAAGTGGCGGGTCTCCTGGACGATGGTGCCGCCGGCGCTGAGAACCGCGGCATGCCGCTGGATCTCGAAGCGGGCCGCGCGCTCCACGGAGCGAAGCGAGTTGACGTTCTTGGTCTCGCTGCGCGTGCCGAACTTCTCGGTGCCGTTCGGGCGCAGCGACAGGTTCACGTCGCAGCGCATCTGACCCATCTCCATACGGGCCTCGGAGACGCCGAGCGCCCTGATGACCTCGCGCAGCTCACGGACGTAGGCCCGCGCGACCTCGGGAGCCCGCTCGCCCGCGCCCTCGATCGGCTTGGTGACGATCTCGATGAGGGGGATGCCGGCGCGGTTGTAGTCGAGGAGCGAGTGCGAAGCGCCGTGGATACGGCCCGTCGCGCCGCCCACATGGGTCGACTTGCCGGTGTCCTCCTCCATGTGGGCGCGCTCGATCTCCACACGGAAGGTCTCGCCGTCCTCCAGCTGTACGTCGAGGTAGCCGTTGAAGGCGATCGGCTCGTCGTACTGGGAGGTCTGGAAGTTCTTCGGCATGTCCGGATAGAAGTAGTTCTTCCGGGCGAAACGGCACCACTCGGCGATCTCGCAGTTCAGCGCGAGACCGATCTTGATGGCCGACTCGATGCCGATCGCGTTGACGACCGGGAGCGCGCCGGGCAGGCCGAGGCAGGTGGGGCAGGTCTGCGTGTTGGCGTCCTGACCGAGCTCGGTCGAACAGCCGCAGAACATCTTGGTCTTGGTGCCGAGTTCGACATGGACCTCAAGGCCCATGACGGGGTCGTACGACGCGAGAGCGTCCTCGTACGACACCAGGTCGGTCGTGGTGGTCACGGTGAAACTTCCCTCTCAGCCCAGCAGGACGTCGTCGTCGCCCAGCCGCTTCAGCTCGCGGTAAAGGATGGCCAGGCCGGTGACGATGCCGACGGCGGCGACCGTCGCGTCGATCAGTCGCAGCGTGTCCTGCTCCGCGCGGGCCTTCTTGATCCGCTTGGCGACACCGAGCGCGCCGAAGGCGGTGGTGGCGATGGACACGTACGTACCGGACTTGGACTTCTTGAAGTCCTGAGCCTTGGTGAGTGCCTTGGTCACAGCGACGGAGCCTCCTCGAGGAGCGGGTGCCCCCACTTTTCCACGAAGGCGGCCTCGACAGCTGCGCCGACCTTGTACAGACGGTCGTCCTTCAGCGCCGGGGCGATGATCTGGAGACCGACCGGGAGGTTGTCCTCCGGGGCGAGACCGCAGGGCAGCGACATGGCCGAGTTGCCCGCGAGGTTGGTCGGGATGGTGCAGAGGTCGGCCAGGTACATCGCCATCGGGTCGTCGGCGCGCTCGCCGATCGGGAAGGCTGTGGTGGGCGTGGTCGGCGAGACGATGACGTCGACCTGCTCGAAGGCCTTCTCGAAGTCGCGCGTGATCAGCGTGCGCACCTTCTGGGCGGAACCGTAGTAGGCGTCGTAGTAGCCGGAGCTCAGCGCGTACGTGCCGAGCATGATCCGGCGCTTGACCTCGGGGCCGAAGCCCTCGGCGCGGGTGAGGGAGGTGACCTCCTCGGCCGAGTGCGTGCCGTCGTCGCCGCTGCGCAGGCCGTAGCGCAGGCCGTCGAAGCGGGCGAGGTTGGAGGAGCACTCGGAGGGCGCGATCAGGTAGTACGCCGACAGCGCGAGGTCGAAGGACGGACAGTCCAGCTCGACGATCTCGGCGCCCAGCTCCTTGAGGAGGGCCACGGACTCGTCGAAGCGCTGGATGACGCCGGCCTGGTAGCCCTCGCCGCGGAACTGCTTGACGACGCCGACGCGCATGCCCTCGACGCTGCCGTTGCGGGCGGCCTCGACGACCGGCGGGACCGGCGCGTCGATGGACGTCGAGTCGAGCGGGTCATGACCGGCGATGACCTCGTGGAGCAGCGCCGCGTCCAGGACCGTACGGGCGCAGGGCCCGCCCTGGTCGAGGGAGGACGAGAACGCGACCATGCCGTACCGGGACACCGCCCCGTACGTCGGCTTCACGCCCACGGTGCCGGTGACGGCGGCCGGCTGACGGATGGAGCCGCCGGTGTCGGTGCCGATGGCGAGGGGCGCCTGGAAGGAGGCGAGCGCCGCACTCGACCCACCGCCGGAGCCACCCGGGATCCTGGTCAGGTCCCACGGGTTGCCGGTCGGGCCGTACGCGCTGTTCTCGGTGCTGGACCCCATGGCGAACTCGTCCATGTTGGTCTTGCCGAGGATGACGACGTCGGCGGCCTTGAGCTTCTTGGTGAGGGTGGCGTCGTAGGGCGGGATCCACCCTTCCAGGATCTTGGAGCCGACGGTCGTCGGGATGCCCTGGGTGGTGAAGATGTCCTTCAGCGCGAGCGGGACGCCCGCGAGAGGACCGAGCTTCTCGCCCCTGGCCAGCTTCTCGTCGACGGCGCGCGCCTGGGCCAGCGCACCCTCGCGGTCGACGTACAGGAAGGCGTGCACCTTCTCGTCGACGGCCTCGATACGGGCCAGATGGGCCTCGGTGACCTGGACGGCCGTGAGCTCGCCGGAGGCGATCCTGGCGGCCGTCTCGGCGGCGGTGAGCTTGATGATGTTGACGTGGTCCGTCATGGCGATCAGTCCTCCCCCAGGATCTGCGGCACCTTGAAACGCTGCTGCTCCTGGGCCGGGGCGCCGGACAGCGCCTGCTCGGGGGTGAGCGAGGGTCGGACCTCGTCCGCCCGCATGACGTTGGTCAGCGGGAGCGGGTGCGAGGTCGGCGGTACGTCTTGGTCGGCGACCTCGCTGACGCGGGCGACCGCGCCGATGATGTCGTCCAGCTGTCCCGCGAAGTGTTCGAGCTCTTCGGGCTTCAGCTCCAGACGCGCCAGCCGGGCGAGGTGGGCGACCTCCTCGCGCGTGATGCCAGGCATGCAGCGTTCCTCTGGGGTGAGTGTGTGTGGTTTGGGGCTGGCCCCAATCCTAGGGGGCAGGGGCGGCGGGCCGTTAAACGGTTTCACCCCGGGCGGTCGCCGGGCCCCGCGCTACTCCGCGGCCGGCAGGGCCGCGCGCGGTCGCTGCCAGCCGCGCGAACCACGGGCGCGCAGCCAGGCGGTGGTCTCCTCGGGAGGCATCGCCGCCGCCACCAGCCATCCCTGGACGGCGTCACACCCGAGATCCCTCAGCCGCTCCCAGGTCTCGTCGTCCTCCACGCCCTCCGCGACGACGAGCAGCCCCAGCGAGTGCGCGAGATCCACCGTGCACCGCACGATCTCCGCGTCCTCCGTGTCGACCGCGAGGCGGGCCACGAACGAGCGGTCGATCTTCAGCTCGCTCACCGGCAGTCGCCGCAGATGCACCAGCGACGAATACCCCGTCCCGAAGTCGTCCAGCGACATCTTCACGCCGTGCCCGGTCAGCCCCGCCAGGGTGTCCGCGGCCCGCTGCGGGTCCTCCAGCAGCACATGTTCCGTTATCTCCAGCTGGAGCGCCCCCGCCGGCACCCCGTGCCGGGCCAGCCGCGCCGCCACAGAACCCGCGAAGCCCGGAGTGTGCACGTCCCGCGGGGAGACGTTGACGGCGACCGGCACATACAGCCCCTGAGCCCGCCACTCGGCCACCTGTCCGAGCGCCGTCTCCAGCACGTACTCCGTGAGATGGGGCATCAGCCCCGAGGACTCGGCGATCGCTATGAACTCGTCCGGCGGCACCTTCCCGCGCTCGGGATGCACCCAGCGCACCAGCGCCTCCAGCCCGGCCACCTGCCCGTCGAAGCGGACCTTGGGCTGGTAGTGCAGCTGCACCTCGTGCGCGTCCAGCGCGCGCCGCAGGTCACCCAGCAGACCGAGCCGGTCCGGCGTGTTCGAGTCCCGCTTGGACTCGTACACCTCGACGCCCGTACGGTCCCGCTTCGCCTGGTACATCGCCACGTCCGCCCGCCGCAGCAGCCCCTCCGCGTCCAGCGCGTGGTCCGGGAACACGGCGACGCCCGCACTGGCCTCCAGGACGAGGGTGAGTCCGTCGAGGTCGAGCGGGGAGCTGAGCGCGGTGACCAGGCCGCGGGCGATACGGGTCGCGGAGGTGGTGGAGTCGGCGACCGGCAGTAAAACGGCGAACTCGTCGCCGCCGAGCCGCGCGGCCTCCGCCCCGCGCGGCAGCGCCACGCGCAGCCGGTCGGCTATCTGGAGGAGCAGCCGGTCGCCGGCGAGGTGCCCGAGGGTGTCGTTGACGGACCGGAAGCGGTCGAGGTCTATGAGCATCAGGGCGGAGCGGGCGCCGATCCGCTCGGCGTCGTCGAGGGCCGTCCAGATGCGTTCGAGCAGCCACTGCCGGTTGGGCAGCCCGGTCAGCGGGTCGCGCAGCTGCTCCTCGGCCCGGGCGCGGGCGATCCACAGGGTGGAGTCGAGGGCGATCAGCGGGATGGAGAACAGCGGCAGCAGCACCGGCTGGGCGACGGCGACCACGCACACCAGCGGGGCGATACCGAGCAGCGCGACCGCGACCAGCCCCTGTCTGACCAGGGCGGTACGGGCCACGGTGGGCAGTCCGCCGCGCGGGGCGTGCAGGTACCAGAGCAGGGTGCGGGTGACCAGGAGATAGGCGGCCGCGACCAGGGCCACCTCGGGGGCGGTGTACAGCGTCCAGCTGTCGGGGTTCCAGGGCGTCTCGACGGACGGCACCCGGCCGAAGGCGCCGAGCACGAGGGCGCCGGCGCCGATACCGAGGATGTCCACCGCGCCCTGCAGCACGCCGGCCCGCCAGCGGTTGCGCCGGGCTATGCCGACCAGCACGACCACGGTGAGGCTGACCATGCCGGCCGCCACCCAGCCGTAGAGCATCAGCACGGCGAGGGTGAGGGCGGCGCCCGAGCCCGTGCCGCCCCACCAGCGGGAGCGGCCGAGCATCACCAGATGGCCGACGATGATGCCGGTCAGTACGGCGAGCGACCAGCCGACGGTGCCGGACGGGAAGAGCGCGTGGGTGCCGGTGAACGCCCGGTAGAACCCGGCGCCGAGGACGAAGGCGGCCGCACCGACGACCCCCGCGGGCAGGGCGGGCCAGGACAGGTGCCGGTCGTGGTCGGTGTCCGGGTGGGCGGACGTGTGTGCGGTGGTGAGCTGAGGAGCGCCACGCACGTCCGTCACGGTGTACTGTCCGGTGCCGCGCCCCTCCGCGCCCGGACGCTCCGGGGACCGCCCGGCCCACCGGCTCGTCCGCCAGGCGCCGGTGACCCGGAGCCGGCGCAGCCGTGAGTCCGGGGCGGCGCTCTCGGTCGGTTCCATTCCCGTCCCTCTCACAGCCGGCGGTGCCCACGCCACGCGGCCCGATGCCCGACATCCATCAACGGCGCCGCGTTGGAAAACCCTTCCCCTTGCCCACCAGGAGCACGGGGATGCCCCAACCGCAGCTGGGCACGGCAGGCGCACGTCTCAACAGTAGGCCGCAGAAGGCTTCCACGGGCAGCGGTCGTAGACGGTTGCCCGAATGGCCCCGGCCACCCGTATGCATCTGGTATGCGCCGAACGGGTGGCCTTCAACCGCTACTCCTCTGTGGGAAGCGCAACTTCGGCCGCCGCTTCCGGCCCCTGTTCCAGCAGGACGCCGAAGCCGTCCTCGTTCAGAACAGGCACCTTGAGCTGCATCGCCTTGTCGTACTTCGAACCAGGATTGTCACCTACGACAACGAAGGAGGTCTTCTTCGAAACAGAACCGGTCACTTTCGCTCCCCGGCTCTGCAGCGCCTCCTTGGCCCCGTCGCGGGTGAAGTGCTCCAGCGTGCCGGTGACCACGACGGTCATCCCCTCCAGCGGGCGGGGGCCCTCGTCCTCGCCGGTGCTCTCCTCCTCCATACGGACCCCGGCGGCCCGCCACTTGCGCAGGATCTCCTGGTGCCACTCCTCGGCGAACCACTCCTTGAGGGAGGCGGCGATGATCCCGCCGACCCCGTCGGTGTTCGCCAGCTCCTCCTCGGTGGCCTGCTCGATCCGCTCGATCGAGCGGAACTCACGGGCCAGCGCCTCGGCGGCGACCGGACCGACATGACGGATCGACAGACCGGTCAGGACCCGGGCGAGCGGGCGCTCCTTGGCCGCGGCGATGTTCTCCAGCATCGCGACCGCGTTCTTCTTCGGCTCGCCCTGCTGGTTGGCGAAGACGGTGGCGATCTTCTCCTCGCCGGTCTTCGGGTCCCGCTTGGGCAGGCCGCTGTCCTGGTCGAGGACGTACGCCTTGATGGGCAGCAGCTGCTCGATGGTGAGGTCGAACAGGTCGCCCTCGTCGACCAGCGGCGGGTCGGCCGGCTCCAGCGGCTTGGTGAGGGCCGCGGCGGCCACATAACCGAAGTGCTCGATGTCCAGCGACTTGCGGCCCGCGAGGTAGAAGAGGCGCTCGCGCAACTGGGCCGGGCAGGAGCGGGCGTTGGGGCAGCGCAGATCGACGTCGGCCTCCTTCATGGGCCGCAGCGCCGTACCGCACTCGGGGCACTCGGCCGGCATCACGAACTCGCGCTCGCTGCCGTCCCGCAGATCGACCACCGGGCCGAGGATCTCCGGGATGACGTCACCGGCCTTGCGCAGCACCACGGTGTCGCCGATCAGGACGCCCTTCGCCTTGACCACGTCCTGGTTGTGAAGGGTGGCGAACTCGACCTCGGAGCCGGCCACCGTCACGGGCTCGACCTGCGCGTACGGGGTGACGCGGCCCGTACGGCCCACGCCGACCCGGATGTTGATGAGCTTGGTGTTGACCTCCTCGGGCGCGTACTTGTACGCGATCGCCCAGCGCGGGGCGCGGGAGGTGGAGCCGAGCCGGCCCTGGAGCGGGATCTCGTCGAGCTTGACGACCGCGCCGTCGATCTCGTGCTCCACGGAGTGGCGGTTCTCACCGAAGTGGGCGATGAACTCGCGGACGCCGTCGAGGTCGTCGACCACCCTGTTGTGCTTGGCGGTCGGCAGGCCCCAGCTCTTCAGCAGGTCGTAGGCCTGGGAGAGGCGGGTGAGGCCCTCGAAGCCCTCCAGGGCGCCGATGCCGTGGACGACCATGTGGAGGGGGCGGGTGGCGGTGACGCGCGGGTCCTTCTGGCGGAGCGAACCGGCCGCCGCGTTGCGCGGGTTGGCGAAGGGCTTGTCGCCGGCCTCGACCAGACGGGCGTTGAGCTCCTCGAACTTGTCCATCGGGAAGTAGACCTCGCCGCGGATCTCCACGAGGTCGGGGACCTTGTCGCCCTTCAGCCGGTCCGGAATCTCCGCGATCGTACGGACATTGGGGGTGATGTCCTCCCCTGTCCGTCCGTCGCCGCGGGTCGCCGCCCGCGTGAGACGGCCGTGCTCGTAGGTGAGGTTGACGGCGAGACCGTCGACCTTGAGCTCGCACAACAGGTGGTAGCCGGGTCCGCCGACGTCCTTGGCGACCCGCTCGGCCCAGGCGGCCAGCTCCTCGTCGCTGAAGGCGTTGTCGAGGGAGAGCATGCGCGAGCGGTGCTGGACCGCGGTGAACTCGGTCTCGTACGCCCCGGCGACCTTCTGGGTCGGCGAGTCGGGGGTCCGCAGCTCGGGGTACGACTCCTCCAGCCCCTCCAAGGTCCGCAGGAGCCTGTCGAACTCCGCGTCGCTGACCACCGGGGCGTCGTTCACGTAGTACCGGAAGCGGTGCTCCTCGATCTGCTCAGCGAGCTTCGCGTGCTGCTCCCGTGCCTCGGCGGGCACCGTCGTCTCCGCTTGCTTGTCGCCGGCCACCGTGTTGTCCTCCCGTTACTCTGGGTTGTCCGCGAGGGATCTCGCCGCCCGGACGCAGTGGGCGAGCGCCCGCCGCGCGTACTCCGGGGAGGCCCCCGCAAGTCCGCACGACGGCGTGATCGTGACCGCCCGGGCGAGAAGCCCCGGTTGCAGCCCCAGCCTGCGCCACAGCGTCCTGACACCCATGACGCTACCGGCAGGGTCTGACAATGGGCCGTCCGTGCCCGGCACGACACCCGCGAAGAGCCGGGTACCCGCTTCCACCGCCTCGCCGATCGTGTCGTCGTCACGTTCGGTGAGGAGCGAGAGGTCGAAGGAGACCGCTGCGGCACCGGCCCGGCGCAGAAGGGCGAAGGGGACGTCCGGTGCGCAGGAGTGGACCACGACGGGGCCCTCGGCGTGAACCCCCATGACGTCGCGGAGCGTGGCCTCGACGATCTGCCGGTCCACGGCGCGGTGGGTGCGGTAACCGCTGGCCGTCCTGACCTGGCCGCGCAGTACGGCGGTGAGGGAGGGTTCGTCTAGCTGCAGGACGAGACGGGCGCCGGGCACACGGCGGGCGAGTTCGGCGAGGTGCAGGCGCAGCCCCTCGGCGAGCGAGGCGGCGAGGTCACGACAGGCGCCGGCGTCGGAGAGCGAGGATTCACCGTTCCTCAGTTCGAGGCCCGCGGCGAGCGTCCAGGGCCCGACGGCCTGCACCTTCAGCGGGCCCTCGTACCCCTGGGTGAACTCCTCCAGCGCGTCGAGGTCCTCACCGAGCCACGACCGCGCCCGCTTGGTGTCCCGCCCCGGCCGGTCCCCGATCCGCCAGCCGCTGGGCTCCACGCGCGCGTACAGCTCGACGAGCATTCCGGCGGTCCGTCCGATCATGTCCGCGCCGGGGCCGCGGGCGGGGAGCTCGGGGAGGAAGGGGAAGTCCTCGAAGGTGCCGGTGACCGTCTTGGCGGTCTCGCGGGCGTCGCCGCCCGGCATGGAGCCGATGCCGGTGGCGGGGCCGAAGGGAAGATCTGCGTTCACACGCGCAGCCTATGTTTCCCCGTGGGTCAGCGTCCCGGCCGCACCGTCAGGTCGTTCACCTCGGCGTCCCTCGGCAGGTCGATGGCCATGACGATCGTCGTCGCCACCGACTCCGCGTCGATCCACCGTGCCGCGTCGTACTCCTTGCCCTCCTGCTGATGCACCTTGGCTTGCATGGGACTGGCGGTACGACCGGGGTAGACGGACGTGACCCGGACGCCGTTGCCGTGCTCCTCGTGGCGCAGGGAGTCGGCGAGTGCCTTGAGGCCGTGCTTGGAGGCCGCGTAGGCGGACCAGTCCGCGTGGGCGTTCAGCCCCGCCCCGGAGTTGACGAAGACCACATGCCCGCGCGTGGCGCGGAGCTGGGGCAGGAAGTGCCGGGTCAGTTCCGCCGGCGAGATCAGGTTGACGTTGAGCTGGTGGCGCCAGGCCTTGGGGGTCAGCTCCCCCACCGGGCCCAGGTCGACCACGCCCGCGATGTGCAGCAGACCGTCCACACGGTCGGGGAGCGACTGGTGCGAGAACGCCCAGGACAGCTTGTCGGGGTCGGCGAGGTCGCCGACCAGCGTCCGCGCACCCGGGAACTCGGCCGCCAGCTCCTTCGCGCGCCCCGCGTCACGCGCGTGCAGCACGAGTTCGTCCCCGCGCGCGTGCAGGCGACGGGCGACGGCCGCGCCGATGCCGGAGCCCGCTCCGGTGATCACATGTGTAGCCATGCCGCCATGCTCGCACCCGCGGGCGAGCGGCTACTCGACGCCCTGGCTCTCCTCCAGGTGGGCGAGCGCCCCCACCGGCTCCTCCGCGAAGAACACCAGGTCGGTCAGAGGGCGCGGCAGGAACCCCTCCTCCTCCATGCGCAGGAACTGCTGCTTGAGGCCGTCGTAGAAGCCCGCCGTGTTCAGCAGGACCACCGGCTTCTCGGTGTGGCCGTGCTTCTTCAGCTCCAGGATCTCGGTCGCCTCGTCGAGGGTGCCCGTGCCGCCCACCATGATCACCACGGCGTCGGCCTTCTCCAGGAGCAGCTTCTTTCGCTCGGCGAGGTCGCGGGCGATCACCATCTCGTCGGCACCGGCGCGAGCCTTCGCCGCCAGGAAGTCCACCGAGACCCCGCACAGCCGGCCGCCCGCCTCCTGCACACCGTCGGCGACCACCTTCATCAGCCCGACGTCCGAGCCGCCCCACACCAGAGTGTGGCCGCCCTTGCCGAGCAGTTCCGCGAACTCGCGCGCCGGGCGGGTGTAGCACTCGTCCAGGTCGGCGGCGGAGAGGAACACGCAGATTCGCATGAGGTCACCGTACGCGGGAAGAACCGGGCGGCCGCGAGTGCTTTTCCGGTATGGCCGAAGGACACGAGATCACCATCGAGCAAGGCGACAGGCACGTGCGCGTGGTGCACGGCGACCAGATCCTGGCGGAGAGCGAACGCCCCCTGGTGCTCAGGGAGACGGGCTGTCCCCCGCGGTACTACCTCCCCGCCGACGACGTACGGCTCGACCTGCTGACCCCGTCCGACACCCACACCTACTGCCCCTTCAAGGGCACGGCCTCCTACTGGTCGCTGCCCGGCGCACCCGACGTGGTGTGGTCCTACCCCGAGCCCAAGCCCGAGGTCGCGGAGATCAAGGATCATCTCTGCTTCTACCTATGATCTTGGCCAGTGCTCCGGCATTCCTCAGCCGAGTCATTTACGCCGAGGGTGAAGGCCATCTCAGAACTGCTGTGACCTGCGCCGTGGGCACGGGTCCGCGGTGTTCGCCTCAGGCCGTCACGTGGTGTGTTTCTGGTTCTCGGTGTACTGCTTGACGACGGTCAGGGGTGGGCCGCCGCAGCTGGCGGCGGAGTAGGAGCCGGACCAGATATGCCCGCCCTGCAAGTGCCGACGGATGTGGGTGTCGTACTCCTTGCGCAGGAGCCGGGAGGAGGCGCTCTTGAGGGAGCTGATGAGCTTGGGGAGCTGGACTTCGCGTGGTGGTGCACGAGAAGGCGGACGTGGTCCTCTTCTCTGTTGAACTGCCCCAGCTCGGCTTCGAAGTCCTCGACTCCCGTGCTTCAACCGGATTCCGGTTCCCTTGAGCAGCTGGCCGCCCTATCCCTCTTACGGGTGAAGGAGATTGTTTCCTGTGATCGAGTAGGCGCGGGGAACGCATGATCGGTGATGGCAGCTGAGTTCGTAGTGCCCAAGGAGAGAGGTAGAGGGGGTGGCTCGCGTGGCAACGGAGCGGGCACCGGAGAAGCGGCAGTTCGGGCATCGTGCCCGGCTGGCGCTGTCCCCTTCGCAGGTCCGGTTCGTCGACGCCCAGGCCCACGCCGCACGGGCGACGTGGAATCTTCTGCACGGCTTCTGGACGATGACGCCGAAGTGCCGCCGCTCCCTCAAGGCCGCTGACGAGGCGATCCGGCAGGCCCGCAAGGAGATCGACTGGCTCGGCGTGCTGCCCGCGCAGGCCGCCCAGGCGGTGCATCTCTACCGGATCGGCCACACCGCGGTCATCCCGGCTGCCGGGAGGGCAGTCGTCAGGCGCACCCGTGGCGTCAAGCCTGTCACCGCAAGGTAGACGGGAATCTCCTTCCTGAGTTTGCGAAGGGAGGAGAGCACTTCAAGAAGTCGAGGTGTCGTGAGTGAACGAAACGAACGAGCTCTTGAGCGCGTAAGGGCGATTAATTCGCCGCCTTGGGGCAGTCTCCACAGGCATGGACAACACCACCATTTCGCGCGACGGCACTTCCCTCGCGTACCAGCGCACCGGTGAGGGCCCCGCGGTCGTCCTGGTGAGCGGTGCCATGTCGACGGGCGCCACCGTGGCGCCCCTCGGCGTGCCGCTGTCGGACGGCTTCACCGTCGTCTCCTACGACCGCCGGGGGCGGGGGCAGAGCGGCGACACGGAGCCCTACGACGTCGCCCGCGAAGTCGAGGACCTCGCCGCCCTGATCGACGCGCTGGGCGGCGAGGCATGGCTCTACGGCCACTCCTCGGGCGGCGCCCTGGTCCTGGAGGCGGCGGCGAGCGGGCTGCCGCTGCGCGGCGTCGCCGTGTACGAGGTGCCGTACGCCGTCTACGAGGGCGGCGCCGAGGAGCGCGCCCGGTACACCGAGAGCCTCACCGCGGCGCTCGGCGAAGGCCGCCGCGGGGACGCCGTGGAGCTCTTCCTGCGGCTGACGGGGCTGGCCGAGGAGATGATCCAGGGCGCCCGCAACTCCCCCATGTGGCCCGGCATGGAGTCCATCGCGCCGAGTCTCGCCCATGACAACGCCGTGATGGGCGACGGACTGGTGCCGCGGGCCAGGCTGGCCGCCATCGGCGTGCCCGTGCTGTCCCTCGCGGGCGGCGCGAGCCCCGCCTGGATGCGGGAGGCCGCCCAGGCGGTGGCCGAAGCGGCACCTCGGGGGACGTATCGCGTCCTGGAGGGGCAGACGCACATGGTCGATCCGCAGGTGCTCGCGCGGGCTCTGACGGAGTTCTTCACAGCGGTCTGACATCAAACCTTGGGCAACCCGAGACCGACCCACGCCCACTGGTCACATAAGATTCACCATCAACTCGCGCTTTCGCGGCGAGCCTCCTTGTCCCCCGGCATTCCGGCTCGCTTGTGGAGCACGACCCATGAACACCCCGCACGCCCTGCCCGACGGCGGCCCGGCCACGGTGCCACCGCAGCGCCGCCGCCGGGCCGAGCCCCGCAAGGCCGTTGCCGGCCGCACCCACCCCGGACTGCTGCCCTCGCCCCCCGACGACCGGGAGAAGGTCTCCTACGTCCGGCGGCACACCTGGGTGCTGACCTACTCGTCGCTCGTCGGGTTCGTCTGCCTGGTGATCAGCCAGGTGCGGGCGGCGGCGACAAGCGTCTGGATCTGGGCGTACGTCCCGCTTCTGGTGCTGTCCCTGGTCAGCTATCTGATCTCGTTCCGGCTGGACGCGTTCACCCCGAGCTTCGACCTGCGCGGGCACCGCCGGCTGGTCAAGGCGTGGCAGCCGGAGCGCTACCCGGACGTGGACGTCTTCCTTCCGGTGTGCGGCGAGCCCATCGAGGTGCTGCACAACACCTGGCTGCATGTGCGCACCCTGGGCGAGCACTACCCCGGGCGGGTCACACCGATCGTGCTGGACGACTCCGACGACCCGGAGATCGGCGCGATGGCCGCCGACTTCGGCTTCCGGTACCTGGTGCGGCCCAACCGCGGCTGGATGAAGAAGGCCGGCAACCTGCGCCACGGCTTCGAGCGGTCCTCGGGCGACTTCATCCTCATCCTGGACGCCGACTTCGCCCCGCGCGCGGATCTGCTGCACGAGCTGCTGCCGTACATGGACCGCGATCCACGTACCGGAATCGTCCAGTCACCCCAGTTCTTCCGCGTCCTGGACCAGCAGAACTGGATCGAGCGCGGGGCGGCGGCCGTGCAGGAGCTGTTCTACCGCAGCGTCCAGGTCTCCCGGCAGCAGAGCGACGGCTCGATCTGCGTGGGCAGTTGCGCGGTGTACCGGCGCAGCGCGCTCGCGGAGATCGGCGGCACCAGCCTGGTGGAGCACTCCGAGGACATGTACACCGGGTTCGAGCTGCGGGCCCTGGGCTGGGACCTGACGTACGTGCCGGTCGCGCTGTCCACCGGCGTGTGCCCGGACACCGTGGGCGCCTTCTACAGCCAGCAGTACCGCTGGTGCATGGCCTCGCTGGCGATGCTGGGCAGCAGGGACTTCTGGCGGACCAGAATGCGCTTCGCCAGCCGACTGTGCTATTTGTCCGGTTTCATCTACTACATCGAGACCGGCCTGCTGACCTTCAGCGGCCCGCTCATCGCGCTCACGATCATGCTGGCCGCCCCCGAGCAGCTGAAGCTCGCCAACATCGGTCTGGTGCTGCCCAGCGTGCTCTACCTGACCGTGATCTACCCCATCTGGCACCGCAACCCGTACCGCCTGGAGGCCTGGGCCACCCGTGTCCTGTACGGCTGGGCGCACGCCTTCGCCATCTGGGACACCGTCCGCCGCCGCCCGATGGGCTGGACACCGACCGGCGCGGGCGGCGCCAAGGGCAGCAAGACACGCCGCCTGTGGATCGGCATGGGGGCCTGGAGCGGAACGACGGCGGTCGCCTGGATCGCCGTCGCGGTCTGGCGGATGAGCACCTCCCTCAACCCGTCCGACTACGCCCTGATGCTCGCCTCGGGCCTCTTCTACGGCGTCGCGGTCGCCCGTGCCCTCATCCAGCCGCACGCCGAGGAGGCCGCCCCCGCGCAGCCGCCGCTCGTCGAGGAGGTCGCCGTATGACCGGGCCCCGCCTCCTGCTGCTCGCGCTCGCCGGCTGTCTGCTCGTGACGCTCGGCGCCTGCGCGCCGCCCGCGCCCCAGGTCTCCTCGGCGGCCGCGAAGGCCCAGGTGGCCTCGCCGAGCGCCGAGGCGCCGTACGACATACGTCCGTTGCTCAAGCCCGGCCACAAGTACTTCGGGGTCGCCTTCAACGGATCGCCCCGCGCCACCTCCCCCGTCACGGCCTTCACCGAGAAGGCGGGCAAGCGGCCCAATCTGCGCGAGTACTACGCCAAGTGGGGCGACCCGTTCCAGGCGGACGTCAACCGTGCCGTCTGGGACGACGGCCAACTGCCCTTCCTGGTCTGGGAACCCTTCTCCCACACGGCCGCGCAGATCGCCGACGGCGAGCAGGACGCCTACATCCGGGAGTTCGCGGACGCCGTGCGCGACTACAACCGGCCGCTCGCGCTGAGCTTCGGGCACGAGATGAACGGCGGCTGGTACCCCTGGGGCAGCGAGAAGACCGGCGCCGCCGACTTCGCGCGCGCGTGGCGGCACATCCACGACCTGTTCACCGACGAGGGCGCGGCGGACGTCATCTGGGTGTGGAGCCCGAACGTGATCAACCCGGTCCCGGACGTGCGCCTCAAGCCCTACTACCCGGGTGACGCCTACGTCGACTGGATCGGTGTCGTCGGCTACTACGCGCTCAGCGGGCCGACGACCTTCGAGACGCTCTTCGGGCCGACGCTGAAGGAGATCCGCCGCTTCAGCCGCAAGCCGTTCCTGATCGCGGAGACCGGGGTGCAGGCCGGGGAGCGCAAACCGGCCCAGATCGCCGACCTGTTCGCGGGCGTACGCGCGCGTGCCGACATGCTGGGCCTGGTCTGGTTCAACCTCAAGAAGGAGGCCGACTGGCGCATCGACAGCGGCCCGTTGTCGCTCGCCGCGTTCAAGAAGGCGGCCGCGGACGACTCCTTCGGCTTCGACGTCCGGAAACCGTAGGGGGCCCGTAGATGGAGCACAACGACTCCACCATGCAGATTCCGGTGGCCCGCCCGAAGATGCGGTCCCGGGTCGCGGAAACGATGCAGCTGAGGGTGCTCAAGCCGCGCCCGTCCGGCTACACCCTCAGCCCCGTCCCGGACTCCGGCTGGTCGGCCGCCCCGAGTTCGCGCCGGATCTGGGTCAGCCGGCTCGTCCTGCTCGCCCTGCTGGTGATGCAGGCCGGTCTGTCGCTGCGGCTGCAGAACACCGCCTTCGAGGACGAGGCCCTCTACCTCTTCGCCGGCCACGCGGAGATCTCCCATCTGCTGCACGGCACCCCGCTCTACGGCGCCTTCGACAGCTACTTCTCCGGCGCACCCGTCCTCTACCCGGTCCTCGCCGCCGCCGCCGACTCGGTGTTCGGGCTGGCCGGCGCCCGCGCCCTGAGCCTGGCCTGCATGCTGGGCTGCACCTCGCTGCTGTACGCGATGACCCGCCGCCTCTTCAACGAGCGGGCGGGACTGTGCGCGGCCGGTGTCTTCGCCGTCGCCCAGTCCACCGCCTTCATGGGCAACTTCGCGACCTACGACGCCCTCGCCCTGTTCCTGCTGGCGCTGGCCGCCTGGATCGTCGTACGCACCGCGGACTCGCACCCGCTGCTCACCCTGCTCGCCGCGCCGGTCGCCGCGCTCGCCGTGGCCGTCAAGTACGCCTCGGCCCTGTATCTGCCGACGGTGGTGCTGCTCGGGGTGCTGACCGTCTACCAACGGCGCGGTCTGCCGCGGGCGCTGGGGCGCGGGGTGCTGCTCACGGCGGCCACCGTGGCGCTGCTGGGCGCCGGGCTGTACGCCTCCGGGTACCTGGCGGCGATCCAGTCGACCACGACGGCCCGCGCGGCCGGTACGACGCCTTCCTGGACCATCGTGCGGGACTCGGCCCGCTGGGGCGGCCTGGCGGTCGCCGTGGCCCTCGTGGGGGCCTTCAGTTACGTCCGCACCGGCCGTATGAGCGAGATGCCCGGCTGGCGCGGTGCGCTGCCGGGTGCCCGCTGGCGGGCTGCGCTCGGGCTGCTCCTGGTCGGCACGGCCCTGCTCGCGCCCGCCTACCAGCTGCATCTGCACACCGAGGTCTCGCTGCACAAGCATGTCGGCTACGGCCTCTTCTTCGCCGCGCCCCTCGCCGGCGTCGGCGTCACCCGGCTCATGGGCGCGCACTTCAAGTACCCGCAGTGGGCGATCTTCCTGGGTGTGGTGCTGCTCTCCAGCGGGATGTCGCAGGCCTACGACAACTTCCACTCCTGGCCCGACTCCAGGAGCCTGGTGGCGACGCTGCGGCCCTACATGAGCCCGCACGGCCGCTACCTGGCCGACACCTACGAGGTGCCCGTCTACGCGCTGGGCAAGGACACCTCGTACCGCCAGTGGAACTCGACGTACACGATCGACTACACGAGCCGCTCCGGGCGGCACCTGACGGGGGCGGCCGGCTTCAGGGCGGCCGTCGCCGACCGGCACTTCACCCTCGTCGTGCTCGACCGGGGCAACCCGACGGGCGAGAGCACCACGATCCGTGACACGCTCATGCATTCGACCGGCTACCGCCTCATCGGGACGGTGCCCTACGCCACCGGGTGGGGCACGAGCCGGTTCGAGCTGTGGGCGCCCTCCTAGGACCGTCCCGGGGCCGCCCCGGGGCCCACGGCCTCATGTGGCGGCCCGTCCCGTCGGCTTACGCGACCGGAGCCGCCGTCTTCGCGCGCGTGGTCGTCGCGATCGTCGCCGAGCCCACCACGCGGGTGTCGTCGTAGAGGACGATCGCCTGGCCGGGGGCGACGCCGCGGACCGGCTCGGTGAACGAGACCTCCAGGACGCCGTCGACGAGTTCGGCGCTGACCTCGGTCTCGCCGCCGTGGGCGCGCAGCTGGGCGGTGTAGGTGCCGGGGCCGGAGGGGGCCGTGCCGCACCAGCGGGGCTTGATGGCGGTGAGCGCGGTGACGTCGAGGGCGGCGGCGGGGCCGACCGTCACGGTGTTGTCCACCGGGGAGATGTCCAGGACGTAGCGCGGCTTGCCGTCGGGCGCGGGGGTGCCGATGCGCAGGCCCTTGCGCTGGCCGATGGTGAAGCCGTACGCGCCCTCGTGGGTGCCGACCTTGGTGCCGGACTCGTCGACGATGTCGCCCTCGGCCCTGCCGAGGCGGTTCGCGAGAAAGCCCTGGGTGTCGCCGTCGGCGATGAAGCAGATGTCGTGCGAGTCGGGCTTCTTGGCGACCGCGAGCCCCCGGCGCTCGGCCTCGGCGCGGATCTCGTCCTTGGTGGTGACCGTGTCGCCGAGCGGGAAGAGTGCGTGCGCGAGCTGCTTCTCGTCCAGGACGCCGAGGACGTACGACTGGTCCTTGGCCATGTCGGAGGCGCGGTGGAGCTCTCGGGTGCCGTCCTCGTTCACGATCACCTGGGCGTAGTGGCCGGTGCAGACCGCGTCGAAGCCGAGCGCGAGCGCCTTGTCGAGCAGGGCGGCGAACTTGATCTTCTCGTTGCAGCGCAGACACGGGTTCGGGGTGCGGCCGGCCTCGTACTCGGCGACGAAGTCCTCGACGACGTCCTCGCGGAAGCGGTCGGCGAGGTCCCAGACGTAGAACGGGATGCCGATGACGTCGGCGGCGCGACGGGCGTCGCGCGAGTCCTCGATGGTGCAACAGCCACGCGCGCCCGTGCGGAACGACTGCGGGTTCGCGGAGAGCGCGAGGTGGACGCCGGTCACGTCGTGACCGGCTTCCGCGGCGCGGGCGGCGGCGACGGCGGAGTCGACCCCGCCGGACATGGCGGCGAGTACGCGAAGGGGGCGGGGGCGCTGCGGGGTGTCAGTCATAGCCCCTCAAGAGTACGGGCCCCCGGGAACCGGAGCCCACGCATATCCGTTGACGATCACAGGGGACGAGGAAGGATCGCATGGGGGACGGGAAGAGTGCCGCGGACGCCGACCGGCGCCTGGGCCGGCGTGCGCTGTTCGTCGGCGGCGCGGCGGCCGCGGTCGGTACGGCCGCGCTGGCCCGCGAGGAGCTGGCCCATCTGTGGTGGCGGCTGCCGGGGGTGGAGAAGCCGCGGGTGGCGGGCGCGGTGGACTTCCGGGGCGCCCGGTGGATCGCGGCCTCCTCGGCGAACTACCGGCGGGCGGACCGGCCGGACGACTACCCGATCGACCGGGTGGTGGTCCATGTCACCCAGGGCGGCTACGCGAGCGCGGTGAAGGCCTTCGAGGACCCCGGCCACCGGGCCGCGGCCCACTACATCGTCCGCGAGGACGGGCGGATCACCCAGATGATCCGGGAGCTGGACGTGGCCTTCCACGCGGGCAACCGGGAGTACAACGAACGCAGTGTCGGCATAGAGCACGAGGGGTTCGTCGAGCGCCGGTCCTCGTTCACGGACCCGATGTACGCCTCCTCGGCGCGGCTGACGGCCGCGATCTGCGGGCGGTACGGCATACCCGTCGACCGGGAGCACATCATCGGGCATGTGGAGGTGCCGGGGACGGACCACACCGATCCGGGGCGGTACTGGGACTGGGACCGGTACATGGGGCTCGTGCGCTCGGCGAGGGCAACGAACGCGTAACGGCTTCCTGCGGGACGACGTGTCCGTTGCGTCCCGGCCGCCCCGCGCGATCAGGCATTCCTCAACTTCGCGTTCTCGCATGGGAGTTAACAGCCCTCGGGGCTCACGGCACCCTCACAGCGCTCGCGGCTCGCTCCTATTTTCAGCCCAGTCCTCACACAGACCTCAGGTCAAACATCCCGACCCATGGCTGACATCACCAAGCCCGATGACCACACGGGCAACACGAGCGACATGGGCAACACGGGTGCACGTGGCAAGAGCAAGCGCACCAGGACCAGCGGCACCGCCGGCGGCAAGGGTGTGCACCGGCGCAAGTTCCTCGGGGGGATGGCCGGGGTCGGTCTCGGCGCCGTCGCGGGGGCCGGTGGCACCTTCGCGTTCCTGTCCGGGGCGGGTGACAGGGCGAGCGCCGCGACCAGTACCGCGACGCTGACCGTCCCCGACCTGCTGGAGGGCACCACGTCCGGCAGCACCACCACCTTCACGCTGGAGGCGAAGACGGGCACCGCCGAAGTGCTCTCCGGGGTCACCAGCAACACGATGGGCTACAACCAGTCCTTCCTCGGCCCCACCATGAAGTGGACCAACGGCGACACGGTCCTGCTCAACATCACCAACAGCCTGGGCGAGGACACCACCGTCCACTTCCACGGCGCCCATGTCCCGGCCAAGATGGACGGCGGCCCCCAGGTCGCCTTCGCCGACGGGAAGACCTGGTCCCCGACGTTCACGGTCAAGGACGACGCGAAGACGCTCTGGTACCACCCGCACGCGCTGGGCACCACGGCCAAGCAGGCCGTGCACGGACTGGCCGGGATGATCATCGTGGAGGACGACTCCACGGCCTCCTCCGACCTGCCCAGCACCTACGGCACGGACGACATCCCGCTCATCTTCCAGAGCCTGGCGACCGACAGCAGCGGTGACATCAAGTACAACCTCACGGGCTATCTGAGCAGCGGACTGAGCTACCCGCTCCTGCTGAACGGCACCAACGTCGACGACACCACCCTCACCTTCACGGCGACGAAGACCCGCACCCGGTTCCGCTGTCTGAACGCCTCGCCGTCCGACATCATCACCATCCAGCGCAGCGACGGCGGCACGCTGAACCAGATCGCCACCGACCAGGGTTATCTGACCGCGGCCACCGAGGTGGACTCGATCCGGCTGGTGGCCGGGGCGCGTGCCGAGTTCGTCCTCGACCTGTCGGACGCGGTGACCCTGCAGGCCGTGGTCACCACCGGCTGGGTGCGGGGCGGCAGCGGCACCTACGACGTGCTCGCGATCACGGCGTCCGGCACCGACACCCCGGACGACCTGCCGAGTTCGCTCAACACCATCGACCGGTACGACACCAGCGGCTTCACCGCCCGCACCATCACCCTCGGGCAGAGCGGCACGACGATGACGATCAACGGCTCGGCGGGCACCAGCATGTCCTCCATGGCGATGATCAGCACCACGCTGGGGTCCAAGGAGATCTGGACGATCAAGAACGGCACCCAGCTGGAGCACTCGTTCCATCTGCACGACGTGCCCTACCAGTTGATCTCCATCAACGGATCGGATCCCACCGGCGTCGAACTGGGCTGGTACGACACCTACGAAGTGGTCGGCGGCGGCTCTATCGAGATCGCCATGGAGTTCACCGACTTCTCCGACGACACCTATATGTACATGCTCCACTGCCATCTGCTGCAGCACGAGGACGAGGGCATGATGGCGTCCCTGATGGTGACGGAGAGCTAGTGCCGCAACAGGCAACGTTCGCCCCGTCGCGACGCCCGGCACGCACCGGACGCCGCTCCTTGAGGTGCAAACGTTGCCTGCCGCGGCACTAGGCGCCCGCCGCGGAGACGTGGCTCAGGTCAGCCCGGCGGCTCGAGCACGCTCGACCGCCGGGCCGATCGCCTTGGCGACCGCCTCCACGTCGCTCTCGGTGGAGGTGTGGCCGAGGGAGAAGCGCAGGGTGCCGCGGGCCAGGTCCGGGTCGGTACCGGTGGCCAGCAGGACATGGCTGGGCTGGGCCACGCCCGCGGTGCAGGCGGAGCCCGTCGAGCACTCGATGCCCTGGGCGTCCAGAAGCAGCAGCAGGGAGTCGCCCTCGCAGCCCGGGAAGGTGAAGTGGGCGTTGGCCGGCAGCCGGCCGCCCGGTGCCGGGTCACCGCCGAGGATCGCGTCCGGGACGGCCGTACGGACGGATTCGACCAGGGCGTCGCGCAGGGCGCCGATCTCGTCGGCGAACCACGCGCGCTGTTCGGCGGCGAGCCGGCCGGCGACCGCGAAGGAGGCGACCGCGGGGACGTCGAGGGTGCCGGAGCGGACATGGCGCTCCTGGCCACCGCCGTGCAGAACCGGTACGGGGGTGTGCTCGCGGCCGAGGAGCAGGGCGCCGATGCCGTACGGGCCGCCGATCTTGTGGCCGGAGACGGTCATCGCGGCGAGGCCCGAGGCGGCGAAGTCGAGGGGGACCTGGCCGAAGGCCTGGACCGCGTCGGCGTGCAGCGGGACGCCGAACTCCGCCGCCACGTCGGCCAGTTCACGGACCGGCATGATCGTGCCGATCTCGTTGTTGGCCCACATCACGGTGGCGAGGGCGACGTTCTCGGGGTCGCGGGCGAGGGCTTCACGCAGGGCGTCCGGGTGGACGCGGCCGTAGGGGTCGACCGGCAGGTACTCGACGGTCGCGCCCTCGTGTTCGCCGAGCCAGTGCACCGCGTCGAGGACGGCGTGGTGCTCGACGGGGCTGGCGAGGACACGGGTGCGGCGGGGGTCGGCGTCGCGGCGGGACCAGTACAGGCCCTTCACCGCGAGGTTGTCGGCCTCGGTGCCGCCGGAGGTGAGGACGACCTCGCTGGGGCGGGCGCCGAGGGCTTCCGCGAGGGTCTCGCGGGACTCCTCGACCGTACGGCGGGCCTTGCGGCCGGATGCGTGGAGGGAGGAGGCGTTGCCCGTGATGCTCAGCTGGGCCGTCATCGCCTCGACTGCCTCGGGAAGCATCGGGGTGGTCGCGGCGTGGTCGAGGTATGCCATGGTGCGACGATTCTACGGGCCGACTCGGCGAGCCTCGCTGTGAGGTCGCCCGGGTTCACGGCCGCCCGTGAGGGCGGCTCACAGGCTCCAGGAAACCGTGTTCGACATCTGCATCACGACCGCCAGGACCACGAGGTCGGCGACGCCCAGGGTCAGGCCCAGGAACGCGCGGCCACGGCGCCGGGTGCCGCGCCACAGGGAGACGGCGGCGAGGGCGATGGCGATCGGGCCGAGGAAGACGTTCAGGACCAGCAGGCCCAGGAGGCCCAGGATGAAGGACGCGACGGCCATGCCGTCGGCGTCACGGCGGGTCCGGGTGGGAGCGGTGGTGGCATTGCCGGCGGGGGCGGTGAGTTGCATGACGGTCAGCTCCAGACTGACGTAGGGACGGTGGGGCGGCGGATCAGTGGGTGCGGCGGCCGTGCCGCTCGCGGAGCGCGAAGATGCCGAGCCAGGCGGCGATGACGACGGCCGCGACCAGGGTGAAGGTGATCGGCGCGTGGGCCACGGTGCCCAGCACGGCGCCGAAGAGCAGAAGGGCGGCGACGAGGAACAGCATGGGATGTATCCCCCTCCGAGGCACCTCGTGGGGCGCCTCTCGTTACGGTTCGGTGAACAGTTGTAGTTACACTTGTTCACTGACTTCAGAGTCTAGCGCGCTCTCGGCTTTCCAAATACAGAGAACAGTTGTTAACTGGATGACATGAGTCACACCCTCGGCATCCGGCAGGTCCAGAAGCAGAAGACCCGGCAGGCACTCCTGGACGCGGCGCTCGGCCTGCTGGAGGAGCAGAGCCTGAGCAGCCTGGGCCTGCGCGAGGTCACCCGAGCCGTCGGCGTCGCTCCGACCGCCTTCTACCGGCACTTCCGCTCCACCGCGGATCTCGGCGTGGCCCTGGTCGAGGAGGCGCTGGGCAGTCTGCATCCGATGATCCGCACGACGGTCACCACGGCGGACAGCAGCGCCGAACGCATCACGCGCGCTATCGAGTTGATCGCCGGTCATGTCGACGCGTACCCCGCACACGTCCGTTTCATCGCCCGTGAGCGACACGGCGGGGTCCAGCCGGTGCGCGAGGCCATCCGGGACCAACTCGCCCGGTTCGCCGAGGAGGTGAGCACCGAGCTCGCCAAGGACCCCGAGTCCGAGGGCTGGAGCGAGGACGACCTGCTGATGCTGGCCCATCTGTATGTCGACCAGATGCTGATCACCGCCTCCCTGTTCCTGGAGGCTCTGGAGGGCACGGCGGCGGACCGGGAGCACGTCACCCAGGTGGCGAGCCGGCAGATGCGGCTCATCAGCATCGGACGGCACCACTGGCCGACGGGCTGAGTCCGGCCGGGTCCGGGCACGACGGGGGGGGCGGCGCCCCCGTTCACCGGGAGTGCCGCCCCTGCCGTACGCCGTGCGAGGTCAGCTCTTCTTGGTGGCCGCCTGGCTCGGGGCACCGCTGGGCGCGCCGCTGGGGGCCGCGCCGCCCTGACCGCCACAGCCGCCCATCCCGCCACCACCCGGACCACGCCGACCGCCGCCCCACCCACCACCGGGGCCCCCGGTGGGCGCGCCGCTGGGCATGCCTGACGGAGTGCCGGTCGGCCTGGTGCCCGCCTTGCGGGTGGGCGCGCCCGACGGGGCACCGCTCGGCATGCGAGAGGCCTTGCCGGTGGGCCGCGAACAGGCCTGCCGCTGACCGGAGTTGCCGCTGCCGGAGGAGGACGAGGAGTCGCTGGAACCGCAGGCCGCCAGGACCAGAGGCGAGAGCGCCAGCAGGGCCACGGCGGGGACGAGACGCACACGCTTCATGAGAGACAACTCCAGGGAGGATGAGAGTTCTTGAGGCGGGAACTCAATCAACGGCGCTTGGGCCTTCCTTGAGCCCCCGCTGTCCCCGGCCTGTGACTGAGGTAAAGCACACCCCAAGAAACCTCCCTGACCTGCGTCTTCACATCTCCGCGTCGCTCACTCGCCGGTACAGCTCCGTGACAGAGGCGGCCGCGGCGGCCAGTTCGGCGCGCACCTCGGGCGGCGAGAGGACCTCGACATGGTCGGCGAACTGGAGGAGTTGACGGGCCTCCCGGACGACGGTGTACGACAGCCGTGCGGCCACCCACTCGTCCTCGCCCACGGCGTCGGGGAGTTCGGCGAGATGGGCTGCGTTCAGGCGCAGGAACAGGTCGAGGCGGCTGCGCCGGACCCGCACCGACACATCCAGCCCGCCGGGCCGTTCCTCCACCTGGCGACGCAACTCCTCCCAGACAGAGGCGAGTTCGACCCCGGAGCGGCGCCGCACCCCGTCCTCCAGGACCGTGGCCGCCCGCACCCGGTCGGCCCGGAACAGCCGCGGCCGCCCACGCCGGTCGGCGACCAGGTACCAGACGCCGGCCTTCGAGACGAGCCCGTACGGGTCCACGGTGTACGTCCGCGGCTCCTGCTCCCCGCTGTGCCGGTACCGCAGCCTGAGCCTGCGGTCGGCGAACACGGCGTCCTGCAGCACCTCCAGGTCCACCGCCTTCCGCGGGCCGCCCTTCCAGCGGGTGGCGTCGACGAGGATGCGCCGGCTGGTCACCTCGGCGGCGAGGCGGTACGGCGCCGGCAGCGCGGCCATCACCTTGCGCAGGGCCGAGCCCAGGGCCGCGTCCAGACCCAGCGCGGCATGCGCGCCCCGGGCGGCCAGGATGAACAGCGCGCGGGACTCGTCGGCGGTCAGCCCGGTCACGTCCGTACGGAACCCGGCGAGCAGTTCGATGCCCCCGTGCCGCCCGCGTTCGGCGTAGACGGGGACGCCGGAGGCCGACAGCGCCTCGACGTCCCGGTAGATGGTCCGCACCGACACCTCGAGCCGCTCGGCGAGTTCATGCGCGGGGATCCGCCCGCGGGTCTGCAGGAGCAGCAGGATCGACAGCAGACGGTCGGCCTTCACGGCATCAGAATCCCCACTCCGTGAGCCCGCCGCAATGAACGCCGTCCCGAGCAGCTCGACGGACCCGAGTTCGCGCCGGCCACGGCCCGCCGCATGCCGCCCGCCCCGCCCCGCCCCGGCCCGGCCGGGGCGGGGCGGGGCGGGGCAGGTAGGAAGAGGACACGTCTGTACTCCACTCACC
>NZ_JBEXCS010000110.1:0-31419 GCF_040605395.1 Streptomyces sp. NPDC005648
GGCGCACACCCACTGACCTGCACTCCTCCCACACACCGACGACGACGCTGCGCGGTGGCGAAGCACCTCGGACGCAGCGCACCGGCCCGCCCCTCCCCACCGACTTCCTCCTCCCGATACGCCGGGTGCCGCCCCTCCACGCTGTGTTTCAGACGGCGTCTGCCTCGTCGACCAGGTACGAGAACTCGTCGAAGATCTCCAGAACGACAACGACCATGACGGCCCCTGCGACCATGTACTCCAGCATCACGCCGGGGGCCACATACGCCTTGCGCAGGTGTTCATCGGGACCGAGTTGCGCGGTCGCCGTCTTACGGAAGGGGTCACGCGCCAGTACGCCCACGGCCCTGTCCACCTGGGCTCGACGCTCGCCGGGGAGGCCGTCGTAGGCCGCGCGGGCCTCGACGGTGAACTGGACTCGGTACTCGCTCATGCCCTTCAGTGTGCCAGCCCGCGCTACCGTCGGGGACATGAGCATCCGAGCCGTGGTCTGGGACGTCGACGACACCCTCTTCGACTACAGCGGAGCGGACCGCGCGGCCATGCGGGAGTACCTGGTGGCCGACGGGCTGCTCGACCAGGACGGGGCCGTGGCGGACGCGCTGGAGCGGTGGCGGGTGGCCACCGAGGTGCACTGGGCGCGCTTCTCGGCGGGGGAGGTCTCCTTCGAGGGGCAGCGACGGGACCGCGTGCGGCTGTTCCTCGGCCGGGAGCTCACCGACGCCGAGGCCGACGACTGGTTCCGGCGCTACAAGACGTACTACGAGGCGGCCTGGGCCCTCTTCCCGGACGTCCTGCCCGTGCTGGACGCCCTCGCCGCCAGCCACCGGCACGCCGTGCTCTCCAACTCCAGCCTCACCGTCCAGGACCGCAAGCTGCGCGCCCTCGGTGTCCACGACCGCTTCGAGACCATCCTCTGCGCCGCCGAGCTCGGTGTCTCCAAGCCCGAGGCCGGCGCCTTCCTCGCGGCCTGCGAGGCACTGGGCCTCGCCCCGCACGAGGTGGCGTACGTCGGCGACCACCCGGAGATCGACGGCCGAGGCGCCGCCGACGCGGGACTGCTGTCGGTGTGGATCGACCGCGGCGGCCTGCACACCAGGTACGACGTACCCGCAGGCCCGCACCGGATCGCCTCCCTCGCCGAACTCCCCGCCCTGCTCGGCGCGGATACCCGTTTTGGAGCCCCGTCCACCTTCGGGTAATGTTCTTCCTGCGCCGCCGGAGAGCGGGCCGAAAGGCCGGAACCGGAGGCGCGAACTAGAACAAGATCCCCGCAGGGGCTTGCGTTCCAGTGGCCTATGGTGTAATTGGCAGCACGACTGATTCTGGTTCAGTTAGTCTTGGTTCGAGTCCAGGTAGGCCAGCTCGCGGAGCTCATCCGCACCCGCCCCCGTTGTGTAGCGGCCTAGCACGCTGCCCTCTCAAGGCAGTAGCGCCGGTTCGAATCCGGTCGGGGGTACGGATCTCGATCAGCTCGGGATCGCTAGGGCCCCCGTTGTGTAGCGGCCTAGCACGCCGCCCTCTCAAGGCGGTAGCGCCGGTTCGAATCCGGTCGGGGGTACAAACTGGTCTAAACCACATTGGTCTATGGTGTAATTGGCAGCACGACTGATTCTGGTTCAGTTAGTCTTGGTTCGAGTCCAGGTAGACCAGCTCGGATCTGCGGCGTTGTTCATCAAGCGCTCGCATGGTCCTCGCCCCCGTTGTGTAGCGGCCTAGCACGCCGCCCTCTCAAGGCGGTAGCGCCGGTTCGAATCCGGTCGGGGGTACGAGACGAAGGCTCCTCGCGCAGGCGAGGGGCCTTCGCTGCTGTCCGGGGTCATTCGAACCCGTACCGCCGCGCCGACTCCTCCTCCTGGGCGAGGCGGTGCAGCGCCTGAAGGGCGGGCTCGTTGAGGATCGCCCCCAGGATCGCGAACTCGACCTGCTCCGCGTCCGACGGGTACGCCTCCATGTTGTCCAGGTCCAGGACGGCCGTCCGGTGCATCAACTCGGCGTACGGCGCGAGCTGTTCGGCCCCCCAGTCGAAGCCGAGCCGGCGGAACGCGGCCAGCGCCACCACCAGCGAGCGGTAGGCGGGGGAGATGGACGTGAGCTGCCGGGCGTTCCGCCAGCCGAGCCGTTCCAGCAGCGCGCCGACCTCGCGGTGCGCGGCCCGCACGTACTCGTCGTCCTCGTCGGGCTCCGGTACCTGCGGCAGCGCCCACAGGGCCGCGCCCAGCCGGATCGTGCGGGGCAGGGAGTCGTCGTCGACGTGTCCCAGCACCTCGCGCACGGTCGCCACCGGCACCCGGCCGATCTGGATCATCGCCCGCACCAGGCGCAGCCGGCGCAGATGCTCCTCGTCGTACTCGGAGGTCGTCGCGTTGATCTGGCGGCCCTGGGGCAACAGCCCCTCGCGCAGGTAGTACTTGATCGTCGCGACGGACACCCCGCTGCGGGTGCTCAGTTCGGCGAGCCGCATGTCTTGCGCTCCTTCTCGGATACCGCCACTATCCAATCATCGCCACTCGGATAGCGCTGCTCACCAACCAGGGGGAAGTGGTCACATGGTGTCCCGTACGACAGCCGACGCGAAGGGCGATGTCGTCGTCCTGCTGATCGGTATGCGCGTCAACCGCTTCTGGGCCGTCCATCTGTGGCTGCCGGTGATGCTCGGCATGCTGCGCATGCTGCGGGAGCTGGAGAAGGACCCCGCGCGCGGTCTGCTCAGCCGTGTCCTGCTGACGGCGTCGCCCCGGACGTACTACGTCGTCCAGTACTGGGAGTCCAAGGAGAAGCTGTACGCCTACGCGACCGCGCCGGACGCGTTCCACCACAAGGCGTGGGCCAGGCTCAACCGCAAGGAGCGCGACGGGAAGCTGCGGGGCGAGGTGGGCATCTGGCACGAGGCGTATGTCGTGCCGGAGGGGTCGTACGAGGCGATCTACGGGGACATGCCGGCGTTCGGCCTCGCGGCGGCGCACGGGCAGATCCCGCTGGAGAAACGGGGCCGGTACGCCAAGGACCGGTTTGCCCACCGCTCGCGGCAGGAGGCGACGGCCGAGAAGGCCGGCTGACCAGGGGGTTCCGGAGGAACCAGAGGGATCAGGGGGGGACGGGGGGAGCGGGGAGGGCCTGCCGCGGCGTCGGGGCGGGCCCTCCCCGCTGACGTTCCCGGACGGTCCCGTACGTCAGCCGGAGCGGCGCAGGGCCTCGGAGAGGCGGGCGGCGGCGTCGATGACCGCCTGGGCGTGCATCCGGCCCGGGTGACGGGTCAGGCGCTCGATGGGGCCGGAGACCGAGACGGCGGCCACCACGCGGTTGGACGGGCCGCGCACGGGCGCCGAGACGGACGCGACGCCCGGCTCGCGCTCACCGATGGACTGGGCCCAGCCGCGGCGCCGTACGCCCGACAGGGCCGTCGCCGTGAAACGGGCGCCCTGGAGGCCCCGGTGGAGGCGCTCGGGCTCCTCCCAGGCCATCAGGATCTGCGCGGAGGAGCCGGCCTTCATGGTGAGGGTCGAGCCGACCGGGACGGTGTCCCGCAGGCCGGACAGGCGCTCCGCCGCGGCCACGCAGATGCGCATGTCGCCCTGGCGGCGGTAGAGCTGGGCACTCTCGCCGGTGATGTCCCGCAGATGCGTGAGCACCGGGCCCGCCGTCGCGAGGAGGCGGTCCTCGCCAGCGGCCGCGGCCAGCTCGGCCAGGCGCGGGCCGAGAATGAAACGGCCCTGCATGTCACGTGCCACCATGCGGTGGTGCTCCAGAGCCACGGCCAGTCGGTGGGCCGTGGGTCGTGCCAGCCCGGTCGCCGCGACCAGACCCGCGAGGGTGGCCGGACCGGACTCCAGGGCGCTCAGGACAAGGGCTGCCTTGTCCAGAACGCCGACGCCGCTACTGTTGTCCATGCAACGATACTCACGTCTCACTCTGTGAAACGCAAGTTCCTTTTTCCGTGAGACGCGCAACCCTTGTAGGCACAGCGGCCCGGTGACCGTACGGGCCTGGTGACGGGCGCCCGTGAACTGGGGCCGGGTGCCGTCTCCTCAAGATCTCTAGTTGGGCCGGTGGACGATCTCGCCGGCCGGAGGGAAAGCGATGGGTAGGACACTCGCGGAGAAGGTCTGGGACGACCATGTCGTCCGGCGCGCCGAGGGCGAGCCCGACCTCCTCTTCATCGATCTGCACCTGCTGCACGAGGTGACCAGCCCGCAGGCCTTCGACGGTCTGCGCAAGAGCGGCCGCCAGGTGCGCAGGCTCGACCTGACCATCGCGACCGAGGACCACAACACCCCGACCCTCGACATCGACAAGCCCATCGCCGACCCGGTCTCCCGGGTCCAGCTGGAGACGCTGCGCAAGAACGCCGCCGAGTTCGGTGTGCGGCTGCACCCGCTGGGCGACGTCGAGCAGGGCGTCGTGCACGTCGTCGGCCCCCAGCTGGGTCTGACCCAGCCCGGTACGACGGTCGTCTGCGGTGACTCGCACACCTCCACCCACGGCGCCTTCGGCGCGCTGGCCTTCGGTATCGGCACCTCCCAGGTGGAGCATGTGCTGGCCACCCAGACGCTGCCGCTGGCCCGCCCGAAGACCATGGCGATCACGGTCGACGGCGAACTGCCCGAGGGCGTCACCGCCAAGGACCTGATCCTGGCGATCATCGCCAAGATCGGTACCGGCGGCGGCCAGGGCTACATCCTGGAGTACCGCGGCTCCGCCATCGAGAAGCTCTCGATGGAGGCCCGGATGACCATCTGCAACATGTCCATCGAGGCCGGCGCCCGCGCGGGCATGATCGCCCCCGACGAGACGACCTTCGAGTACATCAAGGGCCGCGCCCACGCCCCCGAGGGCGAGGACTGGGACGCCGCCCTCGCGTACTGGAAGACGCTGAGGACGGACGACGACGCCGAGTTCGACGCCGAGGTGGTCATCGACGCCGCGTCGCTCTCGCCGTTCGTCACCTGGGGCACCAACCCCGGCCAGGGCGCGCCGCTTTCGGCCGACGTCCCCGATCCCGCTTCGTACGAAGACGCTTCGGAGCGCCTCGCCGCCGAAAAGGCCCTGGAATACATGGGGTTGGAGGCCGGGCAGCCGCTGCGCTCCATCAAGGTGGACACCGTCTTCGTAGGCTCGTGCACCAACGGCCGTATCGAGGATCTGCGGGCCGCAGCCGCCATCGTCGGGGGCCGCAAAATCGCCGACGGCGTACGGATGCTGGTCGTCCCGGGCTCCGCGCGGGTGGGTCTGCAGGCCGTCTCCGAGGGCCTGGACGTCGTCTTCAAGGAGGCCGGCGCCGAATGGCGGCACGCCGGCTGCTCGATGTGCCTCGGCATGAACCCGGACCAGCTGGCCCCGGGCGAGCGCTCCGCGTCCACCTCCAACCGCAACTTCGAGGGCAGGCAGGGCAAGGGCGGCCGTACGCACCTGGTCTCGCCGCAGGTCGCGGCCGCGACCGCCGTGCTGGGCCATCTGGCCTCGCCCGCCGACCTGACCGACGTAACCGCCGCCGCCGCGCCCGCTGGAGTCTGAGAGTCATGGAAGCATTCACCACGCACACCGGCCGGGCCGTCCCGCTGCGCCGCTCGAACGTCGACACCGACCAGATCATCCCTGCTCACTGGCTCAAGAAGGTGACCCGGGACGGTTTCGAGGACGGGCTGTTCGAGGCCTGGCGCAAGGACGAGAACTTCGTCCTCAACCGGCCCGAGCGCAAGGGCGCCACCGTTCTGGTCGCCGGACCCGACTTCGGCACCGGCTCCTCCCGTGAGCACGCGGTGTGGGCGCTGCAGAACTACGGCTTCAAGGCCGTCATCTCCTCCCGCTTCGCCGACATCTTCCGGGGCAACTCGCTGAAGAACGGCCTGCTCACGGTGGTCCTGGACCAGAAGATCGTGGAGGCGCTGCAGGAGCTGTCGGAGAACGACCCCGAGGCCGAGATCACCGTCGACCTGGAGAGCCGCGAGGTGCGCGCCGAGGGCATCACCGCCTCCTTCGAGCTCGACGAGAACTCCCGCTGGCGGCTGCTGAACGGGCTGGACGACATCTCCATCACCCTCCAGAACGAGGCGGACATCGCCACCTACGAGGCCAAGCGGCCGTCGTACAAGCCGAAGACGCTCCCGGTCTGATCCGGAGCCTCTGAGCAAGACGAGTTTCAGCCACCCGGTACCCCCGATCGGCCCCGATCGGGGGTACCGCCATGTCTGCACCCGAACGGCCCCACCCCGGTGCTGGACTTCATTCAACTTCCCACGTTACAACGGGGGTTGCCGGGGTACGCGTGCCATGAAGCCGCGACCTCCGCAAGTGCCCGGAAGGCCGTTTGAGGGCTCAGTTGCGACCCCCGCAGGCGACAACTCGCCCCAGATGGCACAATCTGTGCATGGAACACGACGGCCAACTCGAGCTCTATGCGGCGGTCGCGGACCAACTCAAGGAAGCGCACGCAACGGTGCGCGCACTGCAAGTCCCGGAGGGCGTACGGATGGCGCTGACCCGGAAGCTGCTGGTCATTACGGCCGCGGCCAAGCACGATCTCGCCGACGCGGCAAGGCGACTGGAGGCGTTCACCGCGGACCTCGATGCGGGGCGAATCCCCGAAGAGGACCGCTGAAGGCAGCCGGTGCAGTCGAGTTCGTTGCGGCGCACGGGTGATTAGCCCGTTTCGTGTTTGATTTGCGGTATATATCTGCCTAACGTGCGAAAAAGCTTGAACACTTTCGTTCTGGCAATGTCTCCGAAGGGGAAGACGTGAACAAGGCGCAGCTCGTAGAAGCGATTGCCGACAAGCTGGGCGGCCGCCAGCAGGCCGCCGAGGCTGTCGACGCGGTCCTGGACGCCATCGTCCGCGCGACCGTCGCGGGAGACCGGGTCTCGGTCACCGGCTTCGGTTCGTTCGAGAAGGTCGACCGTCCGGCCCGCTACGCCCGCAACCCCCAGACGGGCGAGCGGGTTCGGGTCAAGAAGACCTCCGTGCCGCGCTTCCGCGCAGGCCAGGGCTTCAAGGACCTGGTCAGCGGGTCGAAGAAGCTCCCGCGCGGCGGCGAGGTCGCCGTCAAGAAGGCGCCCAAGGGCAGCCTGACCGGCGGGGCGACGGCGACGGTCAAGAAGGCCGCCGCGAAGAAGGCCGCCCCGGCGAAGAAGGCGACGGCCGCGGCGAAGAAGACCACCGCCAAGAAGACGACGGCCAAGAAGACCACGGCCACCGCCAAGAAGACGACCGCGAAGAAGACCACGGCCACCGCCAAGAAGACCACGGGCGCGGCCAAGACCTCCGCGGCCAAGAAGACCACCGCCAAGAAGGCGACGGCCAAGAAGGCCCCGGCGAAGAAGGCGACCGCCAAGAAGGCCCCCGCCAAGAAGTCGACGGCTCGCACCACCGCCAAGAAGACCGCCGCCCGTACGAGGTAAGGGCACAGGGTCACTCACGCACCGGGCCGGACTCCCCGTGGAGTCCGGCCCGCGGCGTGTTCAGCGGGGCTCCCGGGGTACTGGTCAGAACGTCTGCAGGGTCACCAGGGTGATCCGGCCGTCCGTGGTCTCGATCCGCACCCGCTGCCCGGGCCGCAGCAGCCGCAGACCGCCCGCGTCGAACGCCGGCGCGTCGAAGGGCACCGGTGTGCCGTCGTCCAGCAGCACCTGCCCACTGCGGGTCTCGGGGTCGTACGTGTATGCGGTGGCGTGCATGTCCGGCAGCCTACTGCCCCGGAATCAGCAACTGCGCGGCCACGGCGGCCGTCCGGGGGCCCACCCCGAGCGCCAATGCCGCGCGCAGGTCCACGCCGGTGTCCACGTCCTGGCGTACCGAATCCACCGCGGTGAGACGGAGTTCCACGGCTCCCGACGCGCGATGGCGGAGCCGGGAATCCACGCCGAACGCGGGGTGCAATTCCTGGCCCTCTCCGGCGGTCAGCAGTGTCGTGCCGATATTCGCCGCGTCCGGAAGGAAAGCGCGCGGGAATTCCGCCGCCGCGTCCAGTACCCGCGCCAATTCCAGGGGGCGCAGGGCCGGGAGATCGGCGTTCAGGGCCGCCACGGGGGATTCCGGGCGGTCGGCGCGCACGGTCGCCGCCGCGTATGCCAGTGCCGCGTTCAGACCGCCGTGCGGCTCGTCGGTGACGACCCGGGCGCCCAGCGCGGCCAGCTCACGGCCGGCCAGGGCGTCGTCCGTGACCACCGCCACATCCTTCACCGACGGGCTGGCCAGGGCCGCCGCCACGGTGTCCTGGGCGAAGGCGAGGGCGAGGCCCGGGCGCACCCCGTCCGCGGCGGTGTCCGCGAGCCTGCTCTTGGCACGCGCCAGGGGTTTCACGGGTATGACCAACGTCCACTGCACGAGCGTTCCGTCCCTCTCTTGTCGCGGCCATTGTCACTCAGCCGTCACCTGGGCCATCTGGCGGTCGCGCCGTCGAGGCGTACGGTGTTCTCGACAGACCGACGGCCTGGGGCGACACTTGTGCGGCCCCCCAGGCCCTAGAGGAAGGTGTCCGCGTGCCCCGCCGCAGAATCGGCTTCTGGTACCGCCTGGCAGCGGTGATCGCCAAACCGCCGCTGGTGGTTCTGATCAAGCGGGACTGGCGCGGAATGGAGAACATTCCGGCCGACGGCGGATTTATCACCGCGGTGAACCACAATTCCCACGCCGATCCCTTCGCGTACGCCCACTATCAGTACAACACCGGGCGGGTTCCGCGATTCCTGGCGAAGAGCGGCCTTTTCAAGAAGGGATTCATCGGCGCCGTGATGCGCGGCACCGGACAGATCCCCGTCTACCGCGAGACCACGGACGCGCTCAGCGCCTTCCGCGCGGCGATCGACGCGGTGGAACGCGGTGAGTGCGTGGCCTTCTATCCCGAGGGGACCATCACCCGGGACCCGAACCAGTGGCCCATGACCGCCAAGACGGGTGCCGCCCGCGTCGCCCTGACCACCAAGTGCCCGGTGATCCCCGTCGCCCAGTGGGGCGCCAACGAGCTGCTGCCGCCGTACGCCAAGAAGCCCAGCCTCCGCCCGCGCAAGACCCATCATGTGCTCGCCGGCCCGCCCGTCGACCTCGCGCGCTTCTACGACAAGGAGATGACCCCGGACCTGCTGAAGGAGGCCACCGAGGTCATCATGGCCGCGATCACCCGCCAGCTGGAGGAGATCCGCGGCGAGAAGGCGCCCGAGACGCCGTACGACCCCCGCAAGGAGCGGATCGAGCAGCGGCGCAGGACCCAGGCGCAGGGACAGGCGCACGCACAGCAGGCACAGGAAGAGGAGCAGGGCACGTGAGCAAGCCCGTCAAGGCGGCGGTCCTCAGCGCCGGTTCGTGGGGTACGGCGTTCGCGGTCGTGCTGGCGGACGCGGGGTGCGAGGTCACCCTGTGGGCACGCCGGGCGGAGGTGGCCGAGGCCATCAACTCCGGCCGTACCAACCCCGATTACCTGCCCGGCGTCGAACTCCCGGAGAACGTCCGGGCCACCACCGATCCGGCCGAGGCCGCCGCGGGCGCCGACTTCACGGTCCTGTCCGTGCCGTCCCAGACGCTGCGCGCCAACCTCGCCGAGTGGACGCCGCTGCTCGCGCCCGACACGATCCTCGTCTCGCTGATGAAGGGCGTCGAGCTCGGCTCCGCCATGCGGATGAGCGAGGTCATCGAGGACGTCGCCAAGGTCGGCCAGGACCGTATCGCCGTCGTCACCGGACCCAACCTCGCGCGCGAGATCGCCTCCCGGATGCCGGCCGCCGCGGTGGTCGCCTGCACCGAGGAGTCGGTCGCCCGACGGCTCCAGTCCGCCTGTCACACGCCGTACTTCAGGCCGTACACGGAGACGGACGTGGTCGGCTGCGAGCTGGGCGGCGCGGTCAAGAACGTCATCGGGCTCGCCGTCGGCATCGCGGACGGCATGGGTCTCGGCGACAACGCCAAGGGCTCGCTCATCACGCGCGGACTCGCCGAGACGGCGCGGCTCGGGGTCGCCCTCGGTGCCAACCCCCTCACCTTCGCGGGCCTCGCGGGCCTCGGGGACCTGGTGGCGACGTGCTCCTCGCCGCTGTCCCGCAACCACACCTTCGGCACCAACCTCGGCAAGGGCATGACCCTGCGGGAGACCATCGCGGTCACCAAGCAGACCGCCGAGGGCGTCAAGTCCTGTGAGTCCGTTCTGGATCTGGCCCGCCGGCACGGCGTCGACATGCCGATCACCGAGACGGTCGTCGCCATCGTCCACGAGGGCAAGCCGCCGGTGGTCGCCGTCAAGGAGCTCATGTCGCGCAGCGCGAAGCCCGAACGACGCTGAGCGACCACGTCGTTTTTTGCCTCGTTCGCCGCAGGGGCGCACGCTGTCTCAGGGCACTACCACCGGGTACTCTCAACGCGATATGAGCACCGAGAACCTTCCCCAGAGCCCTGAGCAGCCGTCTCGCAAGCCGCGTGTGGCCGTCGTGTTCGGCGGGCGCAGCTCCGAACACGGGATCTCCGTGGTCACCGCCGGCGCCGTCCTGCGGGCCGTCGACCGGACCAAGTACGACGTCCTGCCGATCGGCATCACCCGCGAAGGCCGCTGGGCCCTGACCGCCGACGAACCGGAGCGCATGGCGATCTCCGACCGCCGTACGCCCGAGGTCGAGGACGTCGCCGAGTCCGGCGAGGGCGCCGTGGTGCTCCCCCTCGACCCCGGCAACCGCGAAGTCGTCGTCAGCGAACCGGGATCGGTGCCCAAGGCGCTCGGCGAGGTCGACGTCGTCTTCCCCGTCCTGCACGGCCCCTACGGCGAGGACGGCACCCTGCAGGGCCTCCTGGAACTCTCCGGCGTCCCGTACGTGGGTTCGGGTGTGCTCGCCTCGGCCGTCGGCCAGGACAAGGAGTACATGAAGCGGGTGTTCACCTCCTTCGGGCTCAAGGTCGGCCCGTACGTGGTGATCCGGCCCCGCGAGTGGGAGCGGGACGAGCCGGCCGCCCGGAAGAAGATCGTCGACTTCGCCGGTGAGCACGGCTGGCCGCTGTTCGTGAAGCCCGCGCGCGCCGGCTCGTCGATCGGCATCACCAAGGTCGAGGACATCTCGGGGCTCGGCGAGGCGATCGCGGAGGCCCAGCGCCACGACCCGAAGATCCTGGTCGAGGCGGCGCTGCGGGGCCGCGAGATCGAGTGCGGCGTCCTGGAGTTCGAGGACGGGCCGCGTGCCTCGGTGCCGTCCGAGATCCCCCCGCCGGACGCGCACGCGTACTACGACTTCGAGGCCAAGTACATCGACTCGACGCCCGGGATCGTGCCGGCGCCCCTGACGCCGGAGGAGACGGCGGAGGTGCAGCGCCTCGCCGTGGACGCCTTCGAGGCCGCCTCCTGCGAGGGCCTGGTCCGCGCGGACTTCTTCCTCACCGAGGACGGCGAGTTCGTGATCAACGAGATCAACACCATGCCCGGTATGACCCCGATCTCGATGTACCCCCAGATGTGGCAGGCGACGGGCGTGAGCTATCCCGAGCTGGTGGACCGCCTGATCCAGGCGGCTCTGCGCAGGTCGACGGGGCTTCGCTAGCCGGTCGGCAGCGGTCGCCGGCCGGTCGGCGGCCAGTCGCCGGCTAGTCGGCGATCCCTGCCGGGATCGCCTTCCCGACCGATTTCGCGAGGTCCACGAGCGGAGCCATTCCGTCTCCCGTACGGCTCTTGGGGATCGTCACCTCGACGTACGCCTTGCGCAGCGTGGTCGTGAAGCGGAACGACCCGTCGCCCTGCTTCTCCAGCAGCCAGCCCACCCCGTTCACCTCGACCCCGTCGGCCTCCGGATCGCTCATCTTCGCGGGCCGTTCGACACCGCAGCGCAGTATGATCGCCGGGTTCCCCCAGCCCGCGGTCAGCGCGGACGCGGGCGTGGGATCCCGGCGATCCTGACCGTCGACCTTGGACGGCAGCGCCTTGTCCAGGCCCTTGCACAGCTCGGAGACCTTCGCCCCCGGCGAGGGAACCGCCGCCGACACGGTGTCGTCTGCTGAGGAGCAGCCCACAGCGGTGATCAGCAGGGCGAGCACGGGCGGCCCGACAAGGACGAGGCGCCGGTGGCGGAAGAAGTTCACCGGCCAAGGGTAGACGGGGGCTACAGATGCACGACCGGGCAGGTCAGGGTGCGCGTGATGCCGTCCACCTGCTGGACCTTCGCGACCACCAGACGGCCGAGGTCGTCCACGGTGTCGGCCTGGGCGCGCACAATCACGTCATAGGGTCCTGTCACGTCCTCGGCCTGGATCACCCCAGGAATCTTGCTGATCGTCTCGGCGACGGTCGACGCTTTGCCGACCTCCGTCTGGATCAGGATGTACGCCTGTACCACGGAACCTCCAGGGCGGCCACGAGGATCATGTGGGGAAAAGGAACGCCACGGTATCGCGTCGCCGCGCGCCACGGGGAGACCCGGGGCCCCTGCGGCGGGGTACGGGGGCGGCACAGGTTGACGGACACCTCGACCGTATCGAGGACACTGTTGACGCGCGACTGGGCACGGCAAGGGACAGAAGGGGAGCAAGGGTAATGAAGGGCACTGTTGGTGAGCTCGGGGAGTTCGGGCTCATCAGGGAGCTCACCTCCCGTCTCACCACCACCTCGGCGGTCCGGGTCGGCCCCGGCGACGACGCCGCGGTGGTCGCCGCGCCCGACCGCCGGGTCGTGGCCAGCACCGACATCCTCCTGGAGGGCCGGCACTTCCGCCGTGACTGGTCCACGGCCTACGACGTCGGTCGCAAGGCCGCCGCGCAGAACCTCGCGGACATCGCCGCCATGGGCGCCGTGCCGACCGCCCTGCTGCTCGGTCTGGTCGTCCCCGCCGAACTCCCGGTGACCTGGCCGAGCGAGCTGATGGACGGGCTGCGCGACGAGTGCCAGGTGGCGGGCGCGTCCGTGGTCGGCGGTGATGTCGTACGAGGGGACACGATCATGGTGTCGATCACCGCGCTCGGCGATCTGCGCAACCAGGAACCGGTCACCCGGGCCGGCGCCCAGCCCGGCGACCTCGTCGCCGTCACCGGCTGGCTGGGCTGGTCGGCCGCCGGCTACGCGGTGCTCTCCCGAGGCTTCCGCTCCCCGCGCGCCTTCGTGGAGGCGCACCGGCGCCCGGAGCCGCCGTACCACGCGGGTCCGGCGGCGGCCGGGCTCGGTGCCACCGCCATGTGCGACGTCAGTGACGGGCTGATCGCCGATCTCGGGCACATCGCCGAGGCCAGCAAGGTCCGGATCGACATCCGCTCCGGCGCGGTCGACATCCCGTCCCAGATGAACGACATCGGGCAGGCCGTCGGCGTCGACCCCATGCAGTGGGTGCTGACCGGGGGAGAGGACCACGCGATCGTGGCGACCTTCCCGCCGGACGTGAAGCTGCCGGCCCGCTGGAAGGTGATCGGCGAGGTGCTCAACCCGTCGGCGCTGCCCCAGGTGACGGTCGACGGGGCGCCGTGGACCAGCAAGGGCGGCTGGGACCACTTCGGGGACATCGAGTCGTGAGCCCCGTGCCGGTCGTGAGCCCCGTGCCGGTCGTGAGCCCCGTGCCGAGGGTGCTGACGGTCGCCGGCTCCGACTCCGGCGGAGGGGCCGGGATCCAGGCCGACCTGAAGACCATGCTCGCTCTCGGCGTGCACGGCATGAGTGTGATCACGGCGGTCACGGCCCAGAACTCCCTCGGTGTGCAGGGGGCTTGGCCGCTGCCGGTGGAGGCGGTGCGGGCCCAGTACCGCAGCGTCGTCGACGACATCGGCGTACAGGCGGTGAAGACCGGGATGCTGGCGTCGGCCGAACTCGTCGAGGCCGTGGCCGAGTTGATCGCCACGACGGACGCGCCGGCCGTCGTCGACCCGGTCGGTGTCTCGAAGCACGGGGACGCGCTGCTCGCCGACTCGGCCCTCGACTCGATGCGCGGGAAGCTGCTGCCGGCGGCGACCGTGGCGACCCCGAACCTCGACGAGGTCGCCCAACTCACCGGCGTACGGGTCGGGTCGGAGGAGCAGCTCGGGCAGGCGGCGGCGGCCGTGCTGTCGTACGGACCGAAGTGGGTGCTCGTCAAGGGCGGTCATCTCCCCGGCGACGCGGTCGATCTGCTCACCGACGGCAGCGAGGAGCACTGGTTCCGCGCCCCCCGTCTCGACAACCGGCACACACACGGCACGGGCTGCACCCTCGCGTCGGCGATCGCCTCTCAGCTGGCGAAGGGGCGGTCCGTGCCGCATGCGGTGGCGGCGGCCAAGGAGTACGTCACCGGCGCGATCGCCGCAGGGTTCGCGCTCGGCGGGGGGATCGGGCCCGTGGATCACGGGTGGGCCCTCACTCGGGGTACTCGGGGTACTCGGGGAGCTTGACGGCGGTCGCCGACTTCGCGGTGATCCTCTTGAAGAAGGCGGCCGGCGGACCACGCCGTGTGCGGGGTCGGACGGCGGCGCAGACGCGAGAGCTGGGACTGGAGGGCGCCCGCGGCCCCGGAGGGCGGCTCGGCGCCGTACAGGCCGTCGGGGAGGCGCTGTGTGGAGACCGCGTGACCGGCGTCCAGGAGCAGCCCGCTGAGCAGCGCGCGGGGGCGGGGACCGCCGGGGTCAGGTCGGGCACGGCAAAAAGCCGGCCCACCCTGAGGTGGACCGGCTCGGTGCAGCGAACCAGCAGTGGCCGCGCGCTTAACTGTGCGTCAGCGCGAGACCTTGCCGGCCTTGATGCACGAGGTGCAAGCGTTCACGCGCTTCGGCGTCCCACCGACCACGGTACGCACGCGCTGGATGTTCGGGTTCCAGCGACGGGACGTACGGCGGTGCGAGTGCGAGATGTTGTTGCCGAAGCCCGGGCCCTTGCCGCAGACGTCGCAGTTGGCAGCCACGGGTCACTCCAAAGACTTCAGATGCACTTACGGTTGATCCCGGCATGCCGGGATCAGGATCGTAGATCTGAGTGGCGCTGCCAGGGGAATGGCCCGATCGGATCGGGCAACCGGAGCAGCATACAACGACTGCGCCAGTAGAACGAAACTACCACGGCTGCTCTACGCTGCGTGCAGTCCAGCAGCTCAGGGAGGCCGCAGGTGGCGCAGGTGCCGCAGACATTCTTCGATGCTCTCGCGGTGCGCTCCTGGTGCGGCCTCGCGCTGGAGGCGCTGGGACGCGCGCGTGAGGAGATCGACGCGATCAACGTGTACCCCGTGGCCGACGGGGACACCGGCACCAACCTGTGTCTGACGATGGAGTCGGCCGCCGCCGCGGTGGAGGCCGTCTTCGCGGCCCATGAGGTGGACCCGCGGGCATCGGGTAGGCCGACGCCGGCCGACGCCGTGCGGGCGATGGCGCACGGGGCCCTGATAGGGGCGCAGGGGAACTCCGGGACGATCCTCGCCCAGCTGCTGCGCGGTATGGCGCAGGTCCTCGCCGCCGATGGTGAGCGGCCTCACACCGACGGCCCCGGTCTCCGTCTCGCCCTGCGTCACGCGGCCGACTCGGCCCGCCAGGCCGTCGCGCACCCCGTCGAGGGCACGGTCCTGTCGGTCGCCTCGGCCGCCGCGGACGCCGCCGAGGGTGCCGAGGGCGACTGCGGGACGGTCGCGCGCGCCGCCTATGAAGGGGCCCGCACCGCCCTCGCCGCGACCCCCGGGCAGCTGGCCGTACTGGGCCGCGCCGGCGTGGTGGACGCCGGCGGACGGGGCCTGGTGGCGGTGCTCGGGGCCCTCGTGGAGACGTTCACGGGGGAGGCGCCGGGGGGTGGCTCCGGCACCGTGGCTTCCGGGGGGCACGCGCGCGTGGGGCTCGCGGGCCCGGACGCGGGTGCGGCGCACGCGGGCGTCGCGGTTGAGAGCGAAGGCGAAGCCGATACGACCGGTGTCGGAGGCCTGCTCGTCGCCGAGGAGTGTGACTCGGCCCTGGGAGAGGGCGGGCCCGCCTTCGAGGTGATCTATCTCCTGGAGGCCCGGGACGCGGCCGTGGACCGGCTGCGGGAGCGGCTCGACGGGCTCGGGGACTCGCTGGTCGTCGTCGGCGGCGACGGGCTGTGGAACGTACATGTGCACGTAAACGACGCGGGCGCCGCCGTGGAGGCGGGCGTCGAGGCGGGGCGCCCGTACCGGATCCGGATCACCCACTTCGGGGCCGGCGACGTCCACACCACCGGCGCCGGACGGCCGCCCCGGCCCAGGGTCCAACGCGCCGTGGTGGCCGTGGTGCCCGGCGAGGGCCTGGCCGGGCTGTACGGCGAGGCCGGTGCCACGACCGTCCTCGCGCGCCCCGGGGAGCCGCCCGCCAGCGGGGAGCTCGTGGAGGCCGTACGGCGGGCCCACGCGCGCGAGGTCGTGCTGCTGCCCAACGACGCCGATCTGCGCCACACCGCCGCCGCGGCGGCCGAGCAGGCCCGCGCCGAGGGCATCCGGGTCGCCCTGATCCCCACCCGCTCGGCGGTCCAGGGCATCGCCGCGCTCGCCGTGCACGAGCCGGAGCGCCGCTTCGACGAGGACGTGGTGTCCATGACGTCGGCGGCCGGCGCGACCCGCTACGCCGAGGTCGCCGTCGCCGAGCGCCAGTCCTGGACGATGGCCGGCATCTGCCAGGCCGGCGACGTGCTCGGGCTCATCGACGGCGATGTGGCCGTGATCGGCTCGGACGTCATCGCGGCCGCGGAGACCGTCCTGGACCGCATGCTCCAGGCCGGCGGCGAACTGGTGACCATCGTCCTCGGCGACGAGGCCCCGGAGTCCGTGGCCGCCCGCCTGGAGGCACGCGTGCGTGAGTCGTACCTCGCCGTCGACACGGTCGTGTACCGGGGCGGCCGGCAGGGAGCCCTGCTGCTGATCGGCGTCGAATAGCCACCGGACACCGGCGAGGCCGCCCCCGCGCAGCTCCCCGCTCCCGCTCCCTCTTCCGCCCGGCGCTCCCGCGCCGTCGTAGGCCGCGAGTACCGCACGTGCGCGTGTCGCGGCGTGGCCGGGGCGGCCGAGGTCGGACTTCAGCCGGCCTGCGGCGAGTTCGGCGTCGGTGCGGCCCGTGCTTCCGGCGTTCGTGCCTGTGGTCGTCTATGCGGCCTCCGCCCGCTGCTCCTTCACCACCTGCAGCAGCCGTGATTACCGCACGTGCGCGTGTCGCGGTGTGGCCGGGGCGGCTGAGGTCGGACTTCAGCCGGCCCGGGGCGAGTTCGGCGTCGGTGCGGCCCGTGCTTCCGGCGTTCGTGCCTGTGGTCGTCTGGTCGGCCTCCGCCCGCTGCTCCTTCACCACCTGCAGCAGCCGCGAGTACCGCACGTGCGCGTGTCGCGGTGTGGCCGGGGCGGCTGAGGTCGGACTTCAGCCGGCCTGCGGCGAGTTCGGCGTCGGTGCGGCTGTCGAGGGGGACGGTCGTCTATTCGGCCTCCGCCCCCTGTTCCTTCACCACCTGCAGCAGTTGCCGTGCCTCTGCCCGGCGCTCCTGCGCCGTCTCTTCGGCGTCCCCGGCGCCGTCGTAGGCCGCGAGTACCGCACGTGCGCGTGTCGCGGCGTGGCCGGGGCGGCTGAGGTCGGACTCCAGCCAGCCCGCGGCGAGTTCGGCGCCGGTGCGGCTGTCGAGGGCGTCGTCGCCGAGGGCGGCGAACACCACGACCGCCTCGCCGATCTGCGCCAGGGCCTCCTCCAGCGTGGCCCGGATCGCGTCGTCGTCGGCGTCCTCCGCGGCCGAGCGGGCCAGCAGGTCGCCGAACTGGCGGTGGGTGTGGCCGAGTTCGGCGACCAGCCGCTCCCGGGTCTCCTCGTCGGCCTCGCCCGCGCCCAGGACCGTCTCGCACTCGCCGACCGCCGCCGCCATCAACTCCCGTGCCCTGTCGGCCCCGTCCTCCGCCCGCAGCGCCAGCCACGCGCGGGCGCGCAGGGACCGTACGAGCCCGTGGACGTTGCCGAGCGAGCGCCAGAGCTCGCCCGCGCGCGTGTACGCCCGGTCCGCCTCGTCGTGCAGTTTGGCGGCTCCCAGGGACTCCGCGGCGAGGTGGGCGAGGGTCGCGTGGTCGTGCTGTTCGGGCCAGTGCCGGGCGATCTCGGCGGCCCGCAGCCGCCGTTCGGCCGCCTCCCGGTGCTCGCCCAGCTCGCTGAGGCAGTCGCCGAGCCACCACTGCGCCTGTACGACCGCGCCGTCGCCGTGGGTGTCGACGCTCAGGTCGGGCAGCGCCGACTCCAGCACCTCGGCGGCCTCGGCCCACCGGCCCTGCCGCAGCAGCAGCCCGCCCAGCTGGTGCCGGGCCCAGGCGCCGAGGGTCGGCCCCTCGCCTGCCTCGTCGGCCCAGTGCGCCGCCTCCAGGGCGTGCTCGGCGGCCTCCACGGCCAGCCCCCGGCCGCCGATCACCTCGGCCAGCTGGAGGTGCAGTTGGGCCCGTCCGACGGCCTCCAGCTGGGCCCCGCCGTGCTCCAGGGCCGCCCGCAGCGCCCGCTCGGTCTCCGTGATGTCGCCCAGATGGTGGGCCAGTCCGGCCAGCCGGGCCTCGTACTCCACCGCGAACCACGGCAGCCCGGCCCCCACGAACCCGGCCGAGGCCCGCCTGAACAGCTCGACGGCCCCCTCCAGGTCGCCCCGGCGCACGGCGAGCTCGGCCAGCATGGCCCGCGCCTCCGCCTCCCGTGAGGCGATCCGCACATCGTCGCCGACGTATCCGCCGACCAGCGCGAGCAGCTCACGGACAGCGCTCTCGGCATCGTCCAGAACCGTTTCCGCGGACGGCAGGCCGGCCCCCTCCGCGAAGTCGCCGTCCGCCGCCTCGGACGCCTCCTGCACGCACCGCATCAGCACCCGCGCCCGCCCCATCAGCACCGACGCCGTCTGCCGCACCCCCGTCGCGTCGTCGGCGTACAGCGCCAGGACCTCGTCGTAGGGCTCCGCGACCGCCGTCAGGGCCTCGGACACCTCACCGGTCAGGGCGCGTACGTACGCCGCACGCGTGCGTGCCGCCAGCGCCTCTCCCAGGTCGCCCGCCTCCGCGTACAGCGCGGCGGCCCGCTCGAAGAGCTCGGCGCCCTCGGGGCCCCGGTCCATCGCCTCGTGATCGACGATCTCCGCCCGGTCGTGGGCGTCCAGTGCGACGCCCTCGGCGGCCCGGGAGACCGCCGCCCACGCCTCGACCGCGTTCGGCCGCAGAGCGTCCGACAGCCGCCGGGCCTCGGCCAGCAGGGCGGAGAGGTCGGGCTCGGCCGGCGGCGCCTCGACCGGCGCCGGGGCGGGGGGCGGGGAGACCCGGCGTACCGCGCGGACCCCCAGCGGCAGCCGGTCCGCCAGCGGAGGCTGCGCCATACGCGCGCGGGCCCGCTCACTGATGTGCGAGGTCCCGTTGCGCTCGTCGAAGCGCGCCGCCAGCGCGAGAGCCTCCGCACGCGCGTGCGTGGCCAGTTCCCGCGCGGTCCAGGCGCGGCCGGCCGGTCCCGGCACCTCGCGGTCGCCCAGGCCGCGCTCGACCAGGCGGTCCATGAGCAGTGTGACCACGGCGAGGAAGTCCAGACGGCTGCGCGGATGCCCGGTGTCCGTGAAGTACGCGGGCCGCTCCGCCAGCAGCTCCAGGCCGCGCGCCTCGTTCCCGGTCAGCGCGCAGAACTCCACATGGTCGGCGTACGCGCCCCGCATGCTCTCCATGGACCGCACCAGCCGGAAACCCCGGAGGTGGTTGGCGCGCGCCTCGTCGACGCGGCCGAGGCGCAGCAGGGGGAGCAGGGACGACGCCAGCACCGTGTGCGGCTCGTGCGCGCAGGTGAACTCGCCCTCCAGGACCGGCCGCCACAGCAGCAGCGCCTCCGCGTCCCGCTCCCGCTCGGCCTGCCACCAGCCCTGACCGTGCAGCTCGCAGGCGTGGCAGTCGGCCATGGTGTCCCGGTCCGCGGCCAGCCACGCCGTGTACGCCCGCTCCGCGCGCGGGATGTCACCGACATGCGCGGCCACACTGAACTCGGCGCTGCGCACGGCCCGTTCGGAGTGTCCGGCGAGCCGGTAGCGGTGTTCCATCTCGCCGAGCCACTTCTCGATCGAGGCGAGCGGGACGTGCGGCTGGTCGAGCATGCCCGCCGACACCCACTTGAAGACCCAGTGGAGCGAGTGCGTCTCGTACTCGTCGAAGTCCTCGGGCCGCTCGTCCCACATGCGCAGCAGTCGCGCGAAGGGGACGAACATCTTGTCCTTCTCGGAGCTGTAGTTGTAGACCTTCAGCTGGTGTCCGAGCGCCTCGATCACGGCGAGCGGGACGCCCAGCTTCTCGGCCTCGGCGAGGAGCTGCTCCGCGCGCGCGTTGCGAGCGGGCCCCTCCGGGCGCTCGCCGTTCTCCGCCATCGCCCGGCGCAGGGAGTCGAAGTCCGTGATCTCGCCCATCAGTGAACGCCCCCCGAGGAGTTGCCCGTCGCATCGGATTCGCCGTGGGTCGCCCACTCCAGCAACCCGATGAACGCCCGGTTCAGCAGCGCGGTGTCCGCCGGCCGCAGCGTCCGCTGGGCCATCAGCAGCGCCTGTCCGTAGAGGGACTCGGTGGCGGTGCCGATCAGTTCCGCGTCACCCAGTGAACTGATCCTGCGGACCAGCGGGTTGAGGTGGTTGAGCACCAGACGCGCGCGGGGGGCGCTGCCCCGCAGCGAGCCCAGGATCCCCGCCCACAGGTCGTCGGCCTGCTCCTCGGCCTCCGCCCGGGCCTGTTCGTGCCGGGCCGAGCGGTCGTCCAGGTGCAGCGCGGGCACGGAGAGCGGATGGAAGGCCCGCAGGACCACATCGCATCCCAAGGGGTCGAGTTTGGCCCGCGCCGCCGCGAGGAAGCCGGACAGCGCCAGCTCCTCCGCCGCGTCGACACCGTCCAGATGGGCCGTCACGGTGTCCGCGTCCAGCTCGGCGACCACCGTCCCCGGCCGCACCGACGGCAGGGCCTCGACCAGCTCGCTGTCGTAGGTGTAACCGCCGTTGACCACCCCGACGCCCTGCGCGGAGGCGATCGGAGCGACCTGCCGGTACTCCTCGACGGTCCGGGTGAAGTGCACCACCGGGTGCCGCTGGGCGAACTCCTCCAGGGACAGCCGCCCGTCGGTCGTCTCGAAGGGCAGCCACGGCAGCATCGTCCGCAGCATCTCCCTGTCGTGCCGCGCCAGGGACTTCACGCCCAGGTAGTGCACCGACAGAAAGGCCCCGAGCCGTTCCGGATCCCCGGCCGCGAGCCCGGTCAGCCAGGACCGGATCCGCTCCCCTAGCGCCTCCCGTACGGCCGCCAGGGTCTCGTCCTCGTAAAGCGACTCGCGCGAGGCCGTGGGCCGCAGACTGTCGGTGTCCAGCACGCACCGCACGAAGAACGCCCAGTCGGGCAGCAGCTGTTCGGCCCGCTCCGTCAGGAGCATGCCCTTCAGATGCACCCGGTGGGTGGCCCGCTGGGCGGGACTCACCGCCGACGGCAGTACGTACGCCACGCCCCGGATCCCGGCCAGCGGCACGTTCAGCTCGATCGAGTCCAGCGGGGTGAAGCCGAACAGTTCGTGGCAGTGCCGGGCCAGCGCCACGCGCCGGTTGGCGGGGGAGGGGTACGAGCGGTCCCAGGGCGCCGGCAGATCGGTGACCGACTCGTCACCGACCCGGACGTCGTAGGGCAGCAGCGACCCGAAGTCCCGGGCCAGCGTGAGCACCCGCTCCGGGGTCAGCCACTCCCGGGCACCCGCCCGGGCCACCAGGTGCACGGTGGTGCCCGGTTCGGGCCGGGCGTCGGGCGGCAGCGTCCGTACGGTGTACGAGCCGTCGTCGCTCGCCATCCACTCCACGGGTGCCGCGTCCGGGGTGCGGGCGCTGCGGCTGACCACGCGGATCCGCTCGGCCACCACGAAACAGGCGAGCAGTCCGATGCCGAACTGCCCGAGGAAGTCCGAGCGGACCTCCTGGATGCCCTCGGCGCGCTTGGAACTGCGCCCGATGGTGGCGAGCAGGTTGTGCACGTCCGCTTCGCTCAGCCCGATACCGGTGTCCTCGACACGCAGGGCACCCGCCTCCGCGTACAGCCGCACCCGCGCCGGGGCGTCGGGCTGCTCGGCACGCCGGGCGGTGATGGCGTCCACGGCGTTCTGCAGCAGCTCGCGCAGATAGACCTTGGGACTGGAGTAGAGGTGGTGCGAGAGGAGATCCACCAGGCCACGCAGGTCGACCTGGAACGTATGAGGTGTCTGGGATGACTGTGAGGTCTGGGAATCCATCGTCGCAGCGCCGGTGGGGGGACGTGCGGTCGGCGCGGGGTCGGGCGGTCCCGGATGGGGCGGTGACCGCGGGGGATGGCCGGAGCGCGCCATCCTAGAGCCGGAACAGCCCGCCTGACCAGGACTTTCCCGAGACGTATACGGGATTGTCAGTGGGGTGGTGTGCAATGGATCTCGTGCCCGCACTGGAAGAACCACTGAAGAAGGTGCTCGGACCACCCACCGCGAAGGTGATGGCCGAGAGCCTCGGCCTGCACACCGTCGGCGACCTCCTGCACCACTACCCGCGCAGATACGAGGAGCGCGGCCAGCTCACCCACCTCGCCGACCTCCCCCTGGACGAGCACGTCACGGTGGTCGCGATGGTCGCCGACGCCCGCCTGCACACCTTCGCCTCCGCCAAGGCCCCCCGCGGCAAGGGCCAGCGTCTCGAGGTCACCATCACCGACGGCAGCGGCCGGCTCCAGCTGGTCTTCTTCGGCCATGGCGTCCACAAGCCCCACAAGGAGCTCCTGCCGGGCACCCGCGCGATGTTCGCGGGCAAGGCCTCCGTCTTCAACCGCCGTCTGCAACTCGCCCATCCCGCCTACGAGTTGCTACGAGGCGACAGCGAGGAGACGGTCGAGACCTGGGCCGGCGCCCTCATCCCGATCTACCCCGCCACCGCCAAGCTGGAGTCCTGGAAGATCGGCAAGGCGATCCAGACGGTCCTGCCCAGTGCCCAGGAAGCCGTCGACCCCCTCCCCGCCGCCCTCCGCGACGGCCGCGGCCTGGTCACCCTCCCCGAGGCCCTCCTCAAGATCCACCGTCCGCAGACCAAGGCCGACATCGAGGACGCCCGCTCCCGCCTCAAGTGGGACGAGGCCTTCGTCCTCCAGGTCGCCCTCGCCCGCCGCCGCCACGCCGACGCCCAACTCCCGGCAGTGGCCCGCAGGCCCAAGCCCGACGGCCTTCTCACCGCCTTCGACGACCGCCTCCCCTTCACCCTCACCGAGGGCCAGCGGAAGGTCTCGAAGGAGATCTTCGACGACCTGGCGACCGAGCATCCGATGCACCGGCTGCTGCAGGGCGAGGTCGGATCAGGCAAGACGATGGTGGCCCTCCGCGCCATGCTCGCCACCGTCGACGCGGGCGGCCAGGCGGCCATGCTCGCGCCCACCGAGGTGCTCGCCCAGCAGCACCACCGCTCGATCGTCGAGATGATGGGCGACCTGGCCGAGGGCGGAATGCTGGGCGGCACCGAGCACGCCACCAAGGTGGTGCTCCTCACCGGCTCCATGGGCACGGCGGCCCGCCGTCAGGCCATGCTCGACCTGGCCACCGCCGAGGCCGGGATCGTGATCGGCACCCACGCGCTGATCGAGGACAAGGTCCAGTTCCACGACCTCGGCCTGGTCGTGGTCGACGAACAGCACCGCTTCGGCGTCGAACAGCGGGACGCCCTGCGCGGCAAGGGCAAGCAGCCGCCCCACCTGCTCGTCATGACGGCGACGCCGATCCCCCGCACCGTCGCCATGACGGTCTTCGGCGACCTGGAGACCTCGGTCCTCGACCAGCTCCCCGCCGGCCGCTCCCCGATCGCCAGCCATGTCGTCCCGGCCGCCGACAAGCCCCACTTCCTGGCCCGCGCCTGGGAGCGGGTCCGCGAGGAGGTGGGCAACGGCCATCAGGCGTACGTCGTCTGCCCCCGCATCGGCGACGAGGACGACGACCCGAAGAAGGCGGGCCGGAAGAAGTCCCCGGAGGACGAGGCGGAGAAGCGCCCCCCGCTCGCGGTCCTCGACATCGCCGACCAGCTCGCCAAGGGGCCCCTGCACGGCCTGCGCGTGGAGGTCCTGCACGGCCGTATGCACCCCGACGACAAGGACGCGGTCATGCGCCGCTTCGCCGCGGGCGACACCGACGTCCTGGTCGCCACCACGGTCATCGAGGTGGGTGTCAACGTCCCGAACGCCACCGCCATGGTCATCATGGACGCCGACCGCTTCGGCGTCTCCCAGCTCCACCAGCTCCGCGGCCGGGTGGGCCGAGGCTCCGCACCGGGCCTGTGCCTCCTGGTCAGCGAGATGCCGGAGGCGAGCGCGGCCCGCCAGCGCCTGAACGCCGTCGCCTCCACCCTCGACGGCTTCGAACTCTCCCGTATCGACCTCGAACAGCGCCGGGAGGGCGATGTCCTGGGCCAGGCCCAGTCGGGGGCGCGCACCAGCCTGAAGGTCCTCGCGGTCATCGAGGACGAGGAGGTCATCGCGGAGGCGCGGGAGGAGGCGGCGGCGGTCGTGGCGGCGGACCCGGAACTGGAGCAGCTGCCGGGCCTGCGCACGGCCCTGGACGCCCTTCTGGACGAGGAGAGGGAGCAGTACCTGGAAAAGGGCTGAGGGAGACTCCGCCCGGGGGCGCGGGGCCGTGTCGAAGGTGCGGCTACCGCCGCGCGATGGCGACCAGCCACAATGAACCCGTAGCCGTCCACAACCGAGGAACCGAAGATGACCCGCGTGATCGCCGGAGCAGCCGGCGGCCGTCGACTGGCGGTCCCGCCCGGCAACGGCACCCGTCCCACCTCCGACCGCGCACGCGAGGGCCTCTTCTCCACCTGGCAGTCCCTCCTCGGCGGCCCCCTCCAGGGCGAACGGGTCCTGGACCTGTACGCCGGCTCGGGGGCCGTGGGGCTGGAAGCCCTCTCCCGGGGCGCGAGCCACACCCTCCTCGTCGAGGCCGACGCGAGGGCCGCCCGCGTCATCAGGGAGAACGTCAAAGCCCTCGGGCTCCCCGGCGCGGAGGTCAGGGCGGGCAAGGCCGAGCAGATCATCCAGTCGGCGCCGACGGCCCCGTACGAGCTCGTCTTCCTCGACCCTCCGTACCGAGTCACGGATCACGATCTTCGCGAGATTCTCCTCACACTCCGCACCGAACACTGGCTAGCGCCGGAGGCCCTCGTCACCGTGGAGCGCAGCACCAGAGGCGGTGATTTCCGGTGGCCGGACGGCTTTGAAGCGATCCGGGCCCGGCGCTACGGCGAGGGAACGTTTTGGTACGGTCGCGCCGCCTCTACGTGCGAAGACGCACGATGACCGGACCGGAGAGCGAGGGATCACAAGTGCGCCGCGCCGTCTGTCCCGGGTCGTTCGACCCGATCACCAACGGACACCTCGACATCATTTCCCGCGCCTCCCGTCTGTACGACGAGGTGTATGTCGCGGTGATGATCAACAAGTCCAAGAAGGGCCTGTTCGAGATCGACGAGCGGATCGACCTGATCCGCGAGGTCACCGCCGAGTACGGCAACGTGATCGTGGAGGCCTTCCACGGCCTTCTCGTCGACTACTGCAAGCAGCGCGACATCCCGGCCATCGTCAAGGGCCTGCGGGCCGTCAGCGACTTCGACTACGAGCTGCAGATGGCCCAGATGAACAACGGCCTGTCGGGCGTCGAGACGCTCTTCGTGCCGACCAACCCCACCTACAGCTTCCTGTCCTCCTCGCTCGTCAAGGAGGTCGCCACCTGGGGCGGGGACGTCTCCCACCTGGTTCCGCCGCTGGTCCTGGAAGCCCTCAACAAGCGCCTGCGCAAGGACTGATGGGCAAGCGCCGGGCGACTGACGGTCCACTGATGCCGATGGGGCTACAGTCGTCCCGTCCGTCTCCAACACGTCGGTAGTCCGACACATCGGTAGAGAGTGGCGAGCACACGGTGGACGTGCAGAAGAAGCTCGACGAGATCGTGACCGCGGTGTCCGGTGCCCGGTCGATGCCCATGTCGGCCTCGTGCGTGGTCAACCGCGCCGAACTGCTCGCCTTGCTCGAAGAGGTGCGCGAGGCGCTGCCCGGCTCCCTCGCGCAGGCCCAGGAGCTGATTGGCGGCCGTGACCAGATGGTCGAGCAGGCCCGCCAGGAGGCCGAGCAGATCATCCAGAGCGCGCACGCCCAGCGCGGCACACTGATCTCCGACACCGAGATCGCCCGCCGCTCCCAGGCCGAGGCCGACCGGATCCTCGCCGAGGCCCGCCAGGAGGCCGAGGAGGTCCGGGCCGAGGCCGACGACTACGTCGACTCCAAGCTCGCCAACTTCGAGGTCGTCCTCACCAAGACCCTCGGCTCGGTCGGCCGCGGCCGCGAGAAGCTGCTCGGCACCGGTCCGGGCCTCGACGAGCAGGGCTACGAGGACGAGGACGCCCCCGAGCGCAGCCACGACCCGGAGACCCTGCGCAAGGACGCCGACGCCTATGTGGACGCCAAGCTGGGCGCCTTCGAGGCGGTCCTGGCCAAGACCCTGGAGGCGGTCGGCCGCGGCCGGCAGAAGCTGCACGGCCGTATCGCCACCGACGACCTCAGCGCCCTCGCCGACGACACCACGTCCTTCCAGCACTCCAGCGACGCCGACTACCTGGCCGACCTCGCCGCGCTCGCCGAGCGGGACACCGCCGCCGCGGCCGAGCAGCAGGCCGCCCAGCAGCCGGACTACGCCCAGCCGGAGCCGGCGTACGGCTACCAGCAGCAGGGCGACGCCTACGCGGGCGGCTACCAGCAACAGGCGTACGGCCAGCAGGACGCCTACGGCTACCAGCAGGCCGACCCGTACGCCTACCAGGGCTACGACACCGGCCAGCACGCGGTGTACGACCCCAGCCAGGCCCATCAGACGCAGCAGGCCCACCAGGGCCACCAAGCCCATCAGCCGCAGCAGTCGTACGCCCTCGACGAGACCAGTCTCTTCGACACCGGCATGATCACTCCGGAGCAGCTGAGGGCCTACGAGCAGGGGCGCGGCCAGTAAGGGAGCACCGGATTGGGCCGTGAGCGAAAGGTCCAGTATCCTGGCTCTTCGGTCGCGCGTACGTCCGCGATCAACGCTGCCCGGGGACACCGTAGGGCAGCGTCCCTCTGAGCTCGAAGATCGAAAGCAGGAATGGCCCCCAACGCTCGCCTCGACCATCGAAACCCTCTCGTGTTCGACACACACGAGCTGGGTCGGCGTCCTGGTGCGCTGCAGCGGCTGACCCGCTCGATCGACGCTCCCAAGGATCTCGGTATCCAGGGGGTCGTCGGAGTGCCGGAAGGCGCCCCGGTGGAGCTCGAACTCCGGCTCGAGTCGGTCATGGAAGGTGTGCTTGTCACAGGCACCGCCCGTGCACAGGCCGAGGGGGAGTGCGTAAGGTGTCTGGAGCCGCTTCAGCTGGACGTCGAAGCGGAATTCCAGGAGATGTTCTCGTACCCTGACGCCGATGACCGGGGCCGCCCCAAGGCGGAGCCGGTCGACGACGCCGGGGAATCCGCAGAAAACGAGGACAGGCTCTTCATCGAGGACGGCCTGTTCGACCTCGAACCCGTGCTGCGGGACGCGGTGGTGCTCGCACTGCCGATGCAGCCGGTGTGCCAGGAAGACTGCCCGGGTCTGTGCTCCGCGTGCGGAGCACGGCTGGCGGACGACCCGGACCACCACCATGACGCCGTCGACATCCGTTGGGCGGCACTGCAGGGACTCGCCGGTTCACTCGGAGACGGCGAGAAGGACAAGATGAGCGGCGCTGACGCGGAAGCGGGCGTCGACGAGAAGCAGGAGAAGTAGCCGTGGCTGTTCCGAAGCGGAAGATGTCGCGCAGCAACACGCGCCACCGCCGGTCGCAGTGGAAGGCTGCGGTCCCCACCCTGGTTGCGTGCGAGCGCTGCCACGAGCCCAAGCTGCAGCACATTGCGTGCCCGTCTTGCGGCACCTACAACAAGCGCCAGGTCCTCGAGGTCTGAGCGGCTGGTGAGAGGCACCGTGTCCACTGCCAAGAAGGCGGATGACGCCATGGCGGACCTACCCGCCAAGAAGAAAGCGGACAGCACGGCCTCGTCCCACACGCTTCTGGAAGGGCGGCTCGGGTACAAGCTCGAGTCCGCCCTTCTGGTGCGAGCGCTGACCCACCGTTCGTACGCGTACGAGAACGGCGGTCTGCCGACCAACGAGCGGCTGGAGTTCCTCGGGGACTCCGTGCTCGGCCTGGTCGTCACGGACACGCTGTACAACACCCACCCCGACCTGCCCGAGGGCCAACTGGCCAAGCTGCGGGCCGCGGTGGTCAATTCGCGTGCGCTGGCGGAGGTCGGTCGCGGCCTGGAACTCGGCTCCTTCATCCGGCTCGGCCGGGGTGAAGAGGGCACGGGCGGCCGGGACAAGGCGTCCATCCTCGCCGACACCCTGGAAGCGGTGATCGGCGCGGTCTATCTCGATCAGGGCCTCGACGCGGCCTCCGAACTGGTGCACCGCCTGTTCGACCCGCTGATCGAGAAGTCCTCGAACCTCGGAGCCGGCCTGGACTGGAAGACCAGCCTCCAGGAGCTCACCGCGACCGAGAGCCTCGGCGTGCCCGAGTACCTCGTCACGGAGACCGGCCCCGACCACGAGAAGACCTTCACTGCTGCCGCCCGCGTCGGAGGCGTCTCGTACGGCACCGGCACCGGCCGCAGCAAGAAGGAGGCGGAGCAGCAGGCCGCCGAGTCCGCGTGGCGGTCCATCCGGGCCGCGGCGGACGAGCGAGCCAAGCGGGCGGCGGCCGAGAAGGCCGCCGAGGCCGATGAAGAAGGCCCCACCTCCGTCTCTGCCTGACGAACAGCGCGTCCCGAGCGCCCGCCCCGGTCATGGGGCGGGCGCTCGGTTCATCCAGGGCGTACCAGCGCCGAGGGCGAACAGCTTCCGGAAGCGGTCGCCCACCCGGTGTCGGATACGGACGAACTCGCCGCCGATCTGAGCGCCCTCCTCACGCGGGCGCCGGCCGACGCGCGCATCGGCGACCCTGGTGGACGCCCTCGTGGTGCGAGGCCAGCCCGGGCGGGCCGTCGCGCTGCTCGCCCGTGCCGGCGGCGACGACCCGCCGCCACCGCGAGCCGCTCGAGCGGCTCGGCCGGACCGAGGGACCGCGCGTGCTCCTCGACCGCGGTGACCGGTATGCGCTGCGCGGGCCTCGCCGAGGTGCTTCGCGCCCGAGGCCGTGCGGACGAGGCCGGCGCCCCGCTGACCGGTATGCGCTGCGGGACCCCGCCCAGGTGCTTCGCGCCCAGGGCCGTGCGGACGAGGCCGACACCCCGCTGACCAGGGGGCTCACCACCGACGGCCGCCTCCTGTCCGACGGCCCGGCGGAGCGACGGCGGGACCGGGTTAGGCTGCGGATACCCTGCCCCGGGCCGGCGTCCGATGCCCGGAAGCGGCAGACCGAGCAGAAGGAGAGACGTGCCCGAGTTGCCCGAGGTCGAGGTCGTCCGGCGCGGTCTGGAGCGGTGGGTCGCCCACCGTGTGGTCGCCGACGCCGAGGTGCTCCACCCGCGTGCCGTACGGCGTCACATCGCCGGCGCCGACGACTTCGCGCACCGCCTCAAGGGCCACCGCGTCGGTGTCCCGAGCCGTCGCGGCAAGTATCTGTGGCTGCCCCTGGAGGACACCCACCAGTCGATCCTGGCGCACCTGGGCATGAGCGGCCAGCTCCTGGTCCAGCCGGACACGGCCCCCGACGAGAAGCACCTGCGCATCCGCGTCCGCTTCGCCGACGCCCTGGCCACCGAACTCCGCTTCGTCGACCAACGCACCTTCGGCGGACTGTCGTTGCACGACAACACACCCGACGGACTGCCCGACGTCATCGCGCACATCGCCCGCGACCCCCTCGACCCGCTCTTCGACGACGAGGCCTTCCACCAGGCCCTGCGCCGCAAGCGGACCACGATCAAACGGGCCCTGCTGGACCAGTCGTTGATCAGCGGAGTCGGCAACATCTACGCGGACGAGGCCCTTTGGCGCACCCGCGTGCACTACGAGCGCCCGACGGCCGGCTTCACCCGCCCGCGCACGGCCGAACTCCTCGGCCATGTACGGGAGGTGATGAACGCGGCGCTCGCCGTGGGCGGCACCAGCTTCGACAGCCTCTACGTCAACGTCAACGGAGAGTCCGGGTACTTCGACCGCTCGCTCGACGCGTACGGCCGGGAGGGACTGCCGTGCAAGAGGTGCGGTACGCCGATGAGCAGGCGGCCCTGGATGAATCGGTCCAGTTACTTCTGCCCGCGCTGTCAGAGGGCGCCGCGCGTCTCGTCGTAGCGCTCGCGGGAGGCGAGGACCTCGCCCATGCTGCTCTCCAGCAGATGGATCAGGCCCAGCAGCCGCTCGGCGACCTCATGGCCGAGCGGGGTGAGTTCGTAGTCCACGCGGGGCGGGTTCGTCGGCTGGGCCTCGCGGTGCACCAGACCGTCGCGCTCCAGCGCGTGCAGCGTCTGGGACAGCATCTTCTCGCTGACGCCGTCGACACGGCGGCGCAGCTCGTTGAAGCGCAGGGGTCCCTCGTGGAGGGCGCCCAGCGTCAGCCCGCCCCAGCGCCCCGTGACGTGCTCCAGCGTGCCGCGCGAGGGACACGCCTTGGCGAACACGTTGAACGGTAGGTCGTGCGCCAACGGGCGCTCCTGCGTGCTGTCCATAGCACAAGCGTACTCGAACGCAGCGCTAACCGACAGGTTGCACTAACCAGGAGTTAGTGCTTTCCTTTCGTTACTGTCAATGAGCTGGTCATTGGCTGCGAAGCTCATCCCAGGAGTACTCATCGTGACCACCCCTGTTGTCTCCATCGCCTACCACTCCGGCTACGGTCACACCGCCGTGCTCGCGGAGGCCGTCCGCGCAGGTGCCGTCGAGGCGGGTGCCGAGGCGCATCTGGTCGACGTCGACGGGATCACGGACGAGCAGTGGGCGCTGCTGGACGGCTCGGACGCCATCGTCTTCGGCTCGCCGACCTACATGGGCACCGCGTCCGGCGCCTTCCACGTCTTCGCCGAGGCGTCCTCGAAGCGCTGGTTCGGGCAGGACTGGAAGGACAAGCTGGCGGCCGGCTTCACCAACTCCGGCTCAAAGAGCGGCGACAAGCTGCACACCCTGCAGTTCTTCCAGATCCTCGCCGGCCAGCACGGCATGCACTGGGTCAATCTCGGCCTGCACCCCGGCTGGAACAACAGCGAGGGCAGCGAGCACGACCTCAACCGCCTCGGCGTCTTCGCCGGCGCCGCCGCTCAGACCAACGTCGACGAGGGCCCGGAGGCCGTCCACAAGGCGGACGTCCAGACCGCCGAACACCTGGGACGCCGGGTGACGGAGACGGCCCGGATCTTCCTCAGGGGCCGCACCGCCTGACCCTCGTACGCAGCACGCCGGGGCGGAACGACGGCACATCGCGGCCCTTGCCGCGGAGCGCCTAGGGCGTGTTGCGAAAGTCCCGCCTGCCGGGCGACGCCTGGCACGCACTCTCGCCGCACCGGGCGAAAACCCACGTACAACCAGTACGAGGG
>NZ_JBEXCS010000111.1:0-30201 GCF_040605395.1 Streptomyces sp. NPDC005648
GGGCGGCCCTGGTCGGCGAGCCAGGCGGCGCGGTAGACCATCCAGCGGGCGGCCTCGAACTCCGTGCCGATGCGTTCGCGCAGGGCCTGCAGGGTCATCGCGCCGCGCTGGTAGACCGCAGTCGCCGCCATCCAGGAGGAACGAACCATGCGCATCGTCGTCGCCCTCGGGGGCAACGCCCTGCTGCGCCGCGGTGAACGCCCCGACGCCGCCGTCCAGCAGGCCGACGTCGACCGGGTCGCCACCGCGCTCGCGGCGCTGGCCCATGACCACGAACTGGTCATCACCCACGGCAACGGCCCCCAGATCGGCCTGCTCGCCATGGAGAGCGCGACCGACCCCGCGCTGAGCGCCCCCTACCCGCTGCCTCTGCTCGGAGCCCAGACCCAGGGCATGATCGGCTCCCTGCTGGCCCGCACCCTGCACGACGCCCTGCCCGGTCGCCGTATCGCCGCCCTGATCACCCACACCCTCGTACGCGCCGACGATCCGGCCCTCGACCGGCCTACGAAGTTCGTCGGCCAGGTCTACGGCGAGGACGTCGCCCGAGCTCTCGCACGGCACCGCCGCTGGTCCATGGCGCGGGACGGCGAGGGCTGGCGCCGAGTCGTCCCCTCACCGGCTCCGGAGCGGATCCTGGAGACCGACACCATCCACGACCTGCTCGGCGCCGGTGCCCTGGTCATCTGCGCCGGCGGCGGAGGCGTCCCCGTGACGGCCGACCGTGACACGGGCGCGCTGACCGGAGTGGAGGCCGTGATCGACAAGGACCTCACCGCGGCCCTGCTCGCCGAGGACCTCAAGGCCGACTTCCTGCTCGTCCTGACCGACGTGCCCTACGTCTACGAGGGTTACGGAAGCCCAGACCAGCGGCCCGTTCTCGACGCCACCCCCGCGGAACTGCGCCGCGTCGGGCTCCCGGACGGCTCCATGGGGCCGAAGGCCGAGGCCGCCGCCCGGTTCGTCGCGCACACCGGTGCGCTGGCGGCCATCGGGGCCCTGGACGCGGCGTACGAGATCGTCCACGGCAGATCGGGAACGCTGGTCCGCCCGGATCTCACCGGCGGCTGAGACCGGCCTCCGTGTCTCTTCGCGCCGCTCTCCGCCCACGCCGGTCCCACAAATCCGCCTGCCCTGTAGTCTTGATCCACTCTGCGGCGCAGGCTCGAGAGACTCGGTCAATCACCGGTGGGCGGAATCGACATTGAACGCGACCCGAACGACGAGTGAGACGGAGCGGGACCGGTGGGGCGGAGGCGTGCGGTCGCCGCGTGCCCTGGCCCGTCTCGCCCTGCTGTGCGTGGCCGCGGCCGTCACGGCCGTGGTGGCGGTCGGCGTGGCCCACTGGCTGATCCTTCTGCTGGGCCTGGTCGGCCTCGCCCTCGCGGGTGCCGGCCTCTGGTGGGCCCTGGCGCACCGGGGGTTCGCGCGACTGTGCGGGGCGCTGCTGGCGATCGCCGCGCCCGTGGGGGTGATCGTGCTGTACGCGGTCTCGGGCCTGTGGATCGTGGCGGCGGCGGCCGTCGCGGCCTGGACGGTCGCGGTGGGCTGCGCCAGAAGCGCGCTGCGCGGACTGCGCACACCGCACGGCATGCGGTCCCGCTCGGTCCGGCCGCCCCGCCGTGCCGTACTGATCATGAACCCCCGCTCCGGGGGCGGAAAGGTCGGCCGGTTCGGGCTGGTGGAGAAGGCCGAGGCGCTGGGCGCCCGAGTGATCCTCCTCGACCTCGACACCCGTCCCGACCCGGTGGCGCTCGCCCGCCGGGCCGTGGCCGATGGGGCGGACCTGCTCGGTGTGGCGGGCGGCGACGGCACCCAGGCGCTGGTCGCGGGGGTGGCCGCCGAGCACGGCCTGCCGTTCATGGTGGTGACCGCGGGGACCCGCAACCACTTCGCCATGGACCTCGGCCTGGACCGCGACGACCCGGCGCGCAGCCTTGACGCCCTCACCGACGGTGTGGAACTCCGCGTCGACCTGGGGGACGTGGCCGGGCGCCCGTTCGTCAACACGGCCTCGTTCGGCGCGTACGCGCAGATAGTGCAGAACCCCGACTACCGGGACGCCAAGACCACCACGGCCCTCGACCAGCTGCCCGACCTGCTGACGGGCGACGCGGCCGCCGCGCTGACCGCCCGCACCGACGACCAGCGGCTCGACACCCCGCAGGCGGTGCTGGTCAGCAACAACCCGTACGCGCGCGCCGATCCGGTCGGCGGCGGTCGCAGACCCCGGCTTGACACGGGCACCCTCGGCGTGATCGCGGTCCGCGTGGAAGGCGCCGTACGCGCCGCCGAACTGGCCCTGTTCGGCGAACGGGCCAGCAGCATCACCACCTTGACGACCCATCAGCTGGTGATCGAGTCCGACGAGGAGCTCATCCCGGTGGCCGTGGACGGCGAAGCGCTCACCCTGCCCCCACCGGTCGTCTGCACGACAAGACCGGGCGCACTGCGTGTAAGGGTGCCCCGCCACCGCCCCGGCGCCCCCTACATCGCCCCCTCCGTCGACTGGCGGCGCGTGGTCCGCCTCGCGTTCGACCGCACCCCCCACCCGCGCAAGCACAACCAGGAGCACACCGATGACCGACCGACCGCCGCGTGAACAGCGCGTCCCGCGAGGCCTGTTGCGCGATCTCGCCGCTCTCGACCAGGCGCTCTACGAGGCCGTGACGATCACCAGCACACCCGCGCTGGACTCCGCCCTGCGCCGCTTGTCCGCGGCGGCCGACCACTCCAAGATCTCCTTCGCGGTCGCCGGAGCCCTGGCCCTGTGGCCCGGCCGCTCGCGCCGCGCCGCCGCCCTGGGCGTCGCCGCGATCGGCGTCGCCTCGACGACGGCCAACCTCCTCGGCAAACGTCTCGTACGGCGGCCCCGCCCGCACCGCGCCGAGGACTCGCCCTTCCCCGGACGGCACGTGCCCATGCCGGCGTCCGCCTCGTTCCCCTCCGGCCACACGGCGTCGGCGGTCGCCTTCGCCGCGGCGGTGGGCCCCGCCCTCCCGGTCGCCACGGTCCCGCTCGGCCTGCTGGCCTGCGCCGTGGGCTACTCCCGCATCCACACCGGGGTCCACTACCCGGGCGACGTCGTCGCCGGCGCCGTACTGGGCACCGGCGCCGCGGCCGCGGTCCTCGCCGTCGCTCACTGGGAGGGCCTGCCGACCCGGTAGCCCCAACTCGCTTACACTCCGGCCCACTTGCGGGCGTGGCTGCTTTTCGACCCTCCGAACGCTTCTGATTCGGTTTTCAACGGATCTTGAAGATCCTGTGTGGAAAACCTGTCTAAGATCTGGGGCTTGTACGGAGAGGGAGAACGTGTGAGCGAGTCGGCAGGCCCCAGCTGCCCGGAGTGCGGCAAACCCAGGGCGGTGGACGGCACCCCGACCTGCTCCTGCGCCCGCCGCGCCTCCGAAGCCCATCGCGAGACACGTACGGCGGAGGCCGCGGCCGCGGAGGACTTCGACCCGGTGCGCATACGGCCGTTCGTGGAGATCGACGCCGACTCCGCGGCGGCGGAGGGCGATGCGGCGACGGGCGGCGACGCGGCGACGGGCGACGATGCGCTTCCGGCCGATGGCGAGGGGCCGCAACAGCCCGGCGCCGCGGATGGATCGACCGACACCTTCCCGCTCGTCGGCGAGGCTCCTCCCGAGCCCCCGTCCGCCACCGCGCCCGAACGCCGGCGCAGGTCCCGTGCCCTCCTGGTCACCCGCGCCGGAGCGGTCGCCGCCGTCCTGCTGACGGGCGCGGTGATCGGCGGCGTCTTCTGGTACGAGAGCCCGTCCAGGGACGATTCCGTCTCCGGCGGCGCACGGCCCGGTCTGCCGGAAGGGACCGCCTCGGCCGACGCCCCGTCGTCGTCGGATCCGTCCGCCACGGCGTCCTCGGCTTCGCCGTCCGCGACCTCGACCCCCTCGCCGAGCGAGACCACGACCGCCGGCCGGCCGACCCCCAGCAGCACGCCGAGCGGCACCACACCCACCGCGACGACCACCGGCGCCCCCGCCCCCACCACGTCGAACGGCCAACCCCCCGTCCTGCGCTACGGCGACAAGGGCCCCGAGGTCGTGGAACTCCAACTGCGGCTGAAGCAGGTCGGTTTCTACGACGGTGCAGCCGACGGAAACTACGACAGCGACGTCGAGAGCGCCGTCCGCGGCTACCAGCTCACCCGCGTCATCCTCCAGGACGAGTCGGGCGTCTACGGCGCCGCGACCCGGGCGGCCCTCGAGTCGGAGACCAGGAAGCCCTGAGCCTTCGCCGGCCACGGTGACCGGTTTCCCGTCCCGCGATCTCTACACTGGGCCGCAGGCCGCGGGCGGGAGGAGGTGCCGGTGACCGGAGCGCGCCCCGCAGGGCTGTTCGTCGGCCTGTGCACGCTGGACGTCATTCAACTCGTCGACCGGATGCCCGGCCCCAACGAGAAACTGGCCGCCCGCGAACAGACCGTCTCCGCCGGTGGCCCGGCGGCGAACGCGGCCGTGACCTTCGCCCACCTGGGCGGCGTGGCGAGGCTCCTCACGGCGATCGGCGCCCATCCACTGGGGCGGGCGGTCACGGCCGACCTGGACCGGCTGGGTGTGACGGTCCGCGATCTGACGGCGGACTCTCCGCGACCGCCGGCGGTGTCGTCCATCCTGGTCACCGCCTCCACCGGAGACCGCGCGGTCGCCTCCACCAACGCGACGGGCCGCGAGCTGTCTCCTCCCGCCGACCTCGACGCGCTGGTGGCCGCCGCCGATGTCGTCGAGTTCGACGGTCACCACAGCGAACTGGCTCTGGCCGCCGCCCGCGCCGCGCGCTCGATCGGCCGAACGACCGTGCTGGACGGCGGCAGTTGGAAGGACGGCACGGAGAAGCTCCTGCCGTCGATCGACGTGGCCGTCTGTTCCGCCGACTTTTGTCCGCCCGGGACGAGCACACCGGCCGACACCTTGCGGTTCCTGCGCGGACACGGGGTGACCTGGGCCGCGGTGAGCAGGGGAGGGGAACCCGTCGTGTGGGCGGGCCCCGACGGGGACGGCGCGGTGGAGGTCCCGCCGGTCCGGGTGGTGGACACGCTGGGCGCGGGTGACGTCCTGCACGGGGCCATCACCCATCGCCTCGCCGTGCAGGGGCGGTTGACGAGGCGGGGCTTCGTCGAAGGCCTGAGCCGGGCGGTCGAGGTGGCTTCGCGGGCGTGCGCCTCCTTCGGTACCCGGGCCTGGATGCTGCCGGAGTGACCGGCAGAGGGGACTCCCTTCGATACCTCGGATCTCTTCCGCTCCATTGACGCCCATGCGGCTCATGCCTATGTTGCAACGCGGGATAGCTCCGATGAATCACCGAGTCGCCTGGAGGTAACGTGGCCAGTCCCTCCGCGCCCAGCCCTTCGCCGCCCGACCCGTCCAGACGTGCCGTCCTCGCCACCGGATCCGCTCTGGGCGGCGCACTGGTGACGACGGGTCTGGCCGGACAGGCGACGGCGGCCGAGCGGACCACCCCCGCCGTAGGCCGGCCCACCACCCCCGCCTCCGATCCCTGGCGCACCGTCCTCGACGACGCCGACCTGGTCTGGCAGCGGATGCCGACGGCCTGGTACGAGGGGCCCTTCCTCGGCAACGGCTTCCTCGGCTCCGGCATCTACGCCGAGCCCGGAGCGACCTCGACGGCCGTGCGCTTCACCATCCAGCACTCCGAAGTGCAGGACCACCGGCCCGAGTTCGGCTCCCTCTTCGGCCTGGCCCGGCTGCCCGTCGGGCACTTCACCCTGGAGCCGGTCGGCGCGATCACCGCCCTCGACTGGCGACTGTCGCTGCACGACGCCGAGTTGACCGGCACACTCACCACCGAAAAGGGCACGCTCGCCCTCCGGGCCCTGGTCCACAACGACCGCTCGGTCCTCGCGGTGGAGGTGACCCCGAGCGACGGCGAACGCGACTTCCGCTGGGTGTTCCACCCGGCGGACGCGATCAGCCCGCGAGCCGCCTTCAAGCCGCTGCCCGACGGCTATCAGGGCAATCCGCCGGCCCAGGTCGCCGACCACCAGGGGGTGAGCGCCGCCGTACAGCCGCTGCTGTCGGGCGGCCAGCACGTCACCGCGTGGCAGGAACGCGCCCGAGGCCGCGCGCGAACGCTGTACGTCCATGTCGCCCACTCGTATCCGCAGACCACGGCCCTGCCCCGAGCCCTGAAGGCGATCCGCTCCACCGCCCGACTGCCCTGCTCCGCCCTCGCGTCGACCCACCGCGCCTGGTGGCACGCCTACTACCGCAAGAGTTTCCTGTCCCTGCCCGACGCGCGTATCCAGCGCTTCTACTGGATCCAGCTCTACAAGGCCGCCTCCGCCGCCCGCCGTGACGCACCGGTGATGGCGACCAGCGGTCCCTGGCTCGAGCCCACGCCGTGGCCCAACACCTGGTGGAACCTCAACGCCCAGCTGGAGTACTGGCTCATCCACGGCTCCAACCACCTCGAACTCGACGCGATCACCAGGGCGTTGAGCGAGTTCCGGGACAATCTCGCGGCCGAGGTCGCGCAGCCGTACCGCACCGACTCGCTCGGCATCCCCCGCACCACCGATCCCCATCTGGTCAACGGCGCGGCGAGCCCGCTCATGGGGTACGGCGTCGGCGTCCCCGGACAGGACCCGCCCACCCCCGAAGTCGGCGATCTCACCTGGGCGCTGCACAACGTCTGGCTCAGCTACCGCCACACCATGGACCGGTCGATCCTCGCCGACGTCCTCTTCCCTCTCCTGCGCAAGGCCGTCAACTACTACCTGCACTTCCTGGAACCGGGCCCGGACGGCAGACTCCACCTGCCCGCCACCTTCTCCCCGGAGTACGGCGGCGACTCCCGCGACTGCAACTACGACCTGATGCTTCTGACCTGGGGCTGCCGCACCCTCGTCGAGTCGGCCGAACTCCTCGGCGTCGACGACCCGTTGACACCCCGCTGGCGTGAGGTCCTGGCGAAGCGGGTCCCGTATCCCACGGACGCGAACGGCTTCATGATCGGCGCGGACATCCCCTTCGCGAAGTCGCACCGCCACTTCTCGCACCTGCTCGCGGTCCACCCGCTCCACGAGGTCACCGGCCGCACGCCCGACGAACGCGCCCTCATCGAGAGGTCCCTGGCCTACTGGGTCGGCTTCGAGGGCGCCCTGCAGGGCTACACCTTCACGGGAGCCGCGTCGATCTCCGCCCTGCTCGGCAAGGGCGAGGACGCCCTTTCCTACCTCGGTGAGCTCATGACCCGCTTCATCCAGCCCAACACCATGTACCAGGAGTCCGGGCCGGTCATCGAGACGCCCCTGTCGGCGGTCCGGTCACTGCAGGACATGGTGTGCCAGTCCTGGGGCGGGATCATCAGGGTGTTCCCGGCCCTCCCGGCCGCCTGGGCCGACCTCGCCGTCCATGACTTCCGCACCCAGGGCGCCTTCCTGCTGAGCGCACGCCGCGAAGGAGGCACCACCCGCTGGGTACGGCTGCTCAGCGAGGCGGGCGCGCCCTGCGTCGTACGCCACGGGATCGCGGGCCCGGTCGACGTCCGCGACGGACGGGGCCGCCCCCTGCACCACACCGCCGCCGGGGACGGCGCGGCCGAGATCCGCCTGCGCAAGGGAGAGTCCGCCCTCATCACCGCCCGGGGCGACCATCCGGACCTGTCCGTCGTCCCCGTACGCCCCCACGGCGACGCGCCCCGCTGGGGGCTGCCCGCCGGCCCGGCATGACCGGTTCGGGCGTACGGGCCCATTCATTGGGCGGTACTTGAGGTGCGGTGCGGCGGGGCCCGGGGTCAGATGGGTGGCATGTCAAGATCCATATCCCGCTGTCGCCGCCTGCCGCTGACAGCCGCCCTCACGGGCCTCCTCGCCCTCCTGCCGGCCCTCTCCGCGACACCCGCCGCCGCCGAGTCGATACCCGAGCGCGGCAGCGCCTACATGGGCATCGGCGTCATGGCCCACGAGGCGACCGACGGCAGCCCCGACGCCCTGCCCCCCACGACCCGGGCCGCGCAGACCGAGGGCGTCGACGTCGCCAGCTACCAGAAGGACGTCGACTGGTCCGCCCTGTGGAGCAGCGGCACCCGGTGGGCCTACACGAAGGCCACGGAGGGCACGAGCTACCGCAACCCGTACTTCGAGGGACAGTACGGCGGCGCGTACGACATCGGGATGGTCCACGGGGCCTACCACTTCGCCACGCCCGACACCAGCAGCGGCACCGCCCAGGCCGACTACTTCGTCGACCACGGGGGCGGCTGGTCCGCGGACGGCCGGACCCTGCCCGGCGCGCTCGACATCGAGTGGAACCCCTACGGCGACTCCTGCTACGACAAGAGCGCCGGCGGCATGGTCAGCTGGATCCGTGACTTCCTGAACCGCTACAAGGCCCGCACCGGCCGTGACGCCGTCATCTACACCTCCGCGTCCTGGTGGTCGAGCTGCACGGACGACAGCACCGACTTCGGCTCCACCCCGCTGTGGGTCGCCCGCTACGCCTCCTCGGCCGGGACGCTCCCGGCGGGCTGGTCGTCGTACACCATGTGGCAGTACACCTCGTCCGGGCAGACGGTCGGCGACCATGACCGGTTCAACGGGTCGGCCGACAAGCTGAAGCAGTTCGTCACCGACTGACGCGCGGGCTCGCGCTCGGGGGGCGCCGTCTCCGGCTAGGCGACCCGGACGCCGATGACGCATGTGTCGTCGTCCGTGTCGGACCTGCTGTGCGTGAGCAGGCGGTCCAACTGCTGCTCCAGGGTGGGCTGGAGAGTGCGCGCGGTCGTCAGCAGATGGGTCAGCGACTCCTCCACCGAGCGGTCACGGCGCTCGATCAGACCGTCCGTGTACAACAGCAGGGTGTCGTCGACGGCGAGTTGCACCTCGTGCTCCTCGTAGGCGGCCTCCGGCACGGCGCCGAGCAGCAGTCCGGTGACCAGCGGCAGGGGAGTCGCCTCGCTGCCGCGCACCAGGACGGGCGGCAGATGGCCCGCTCTGGCCCAGCGCAGGCTGCGGCGGTCCGGGTCGTACAGACCGCAGACCGCCGTGGCCGTGACGGACCCGGTCAGATGGTGGGCCACCATGTTGAGCCAGGACAGCAGCTGTCCCGGCCCGGCACCGGTGACGGCGAGACCGCGCAGCGCGTTGCGCAGGACGACCATGCTGGTCGCCGCCTCGATGCCGTGTCCGGCCACGTCCCCCACGCACAGCAGCACCAGCCGGGAGGGGAGCACCACGGCGTCGTACCAGTCGCCGCCGACCAACTGCTCGGTCTCGGCGGGCCGGTAGCGCACGGCGACCCGTAGCCCGGGGGCCTCCAGGGGGGCCTGCGCGGGCGGCATGATGGCGTGCTGCAGCTGAAGGGCCAGCCGGTGGCGTTCGCTGGCCTGCTGCTCACTGTGGGCGAGCTGGTCGCGGGTGACGGCAAGGGCGACCTCCGTCCAGTGGTGGGCGGAGATGTCCTGGTAGGCGCCGCGGACCACATACAGCCGGCCGTCGGAGTCGAGGACCGGCTCGGCGGCAACGCGGATGTGCCGGGTGACGCCGTCGGGCCGCTGAAGCCGGAAGGCGGTGGCCGCAGGACGGTGGTGGTGCAGGACGGTGCGCAGGAACCGCCCGATGGCGACCGCGTCGTCGGGGTGGGCGTGCGCGGGCAGTTGCTCCAGCGGGACCGGCCCCTCGGCGGCCGACTGGCCGTAGAGGTGGTGGAGCTGGCCGTTCCAGGTGATCTCCCCGGTCAGCAGGTTCTCCTCGAAACCGCCGATGCGGCCCAGCCGTTGGGCGTGCTGGAGCAGGTTCGCCAGCCGCGCCGTCTCGTCCTCCGTGCGCCACAGCAGCAGGACGCTTCCGCCGTGCCGGCTGATGCTGATGTCGGCGACCGCGGCCAGCGGTACCTCGTCCACCAGGGCGGTGAGCCGCATGCGCTGGGTGCGGAAGGGCTCGCCCGTCGCGTAGACGCGTTCGACCTGTTCGAAAAGTCCGCTCTCACCGGCGGCCATCGGGTACGCCTCGAGGAGGAGGGCGCCGCTGACGGCTCCCCGGGGCCGGCCGGCCGGGTCGAGGAAGCGGGCGTTGACATGGTGGATGCGGAAGTCGACGAGGTTCCCGCCGGCGTCCACCTCCGGGACGAGGACCAGCGCGGGGTCGTGCAGTCCGTCGGCCAGGTCCATCAGCTCGACGGCATCCGGCAGTACACGGGGTCCCGGGTCGTCGTGCGGGCCCCGCAGGGCGTAGGTCTCCAGGGTGTGTGCGCACAGTTCGGCCAGTGCCTCGATCTGGCGGACGATCCGCGGGGGCTGGGGTTCCAGCGGCGTCGGCCAGACGATCTCCAGGACCCCGTGGATACGGCCCCCGGCCCCCGCCGGCACGGCGGCCCGGCCGCCGTCGGGATGCTGGTGCCGGCCGACGGAGGGCAGACCGGTGTCGCTCAGCCGGCCGATCCACTGCCCCGTGCGCTCGGTGAGGCCGCGGCGGGCCACGGTCGCCACTCCCGGCGGAACATGCCGCCAGCGGTCCACCTCCGCGGGGGAGAAGCCCGCGCTGCCGGCGAGGGTGAGGGAGCCGTCGGCCCCCAGTGCCCAGATGCCCACGGCCACCGCGCCGAGCGGGGTGAGCGCGTGCTCCAGCAGGGAGTCGGCTGCGGCCTGCGCGTCATGGGCGGCGAGCGCGGCGCTCTCCGCCGACCGCAGTTCCACGGCGGAGGAACCCTGCTCCGGTGCGCCGGGTGTCCCGCCTCGGCCGGCCGTGGCCGCGAGGAAGGCAGTCGTGACCTCCGACAGCCGGTCGCGGGAGGCCTGGTTGATGACCTCGACGGCGAACTCCAGGGGCGTGACGCCCGCCTGCTCGGTCAGCTCGGCGAGCTGGCGTGCGGCCTGCGCCGGCCCGCACCCCAGCCGCTCGACGAGGATGCCCTTGGCCAGCTCGACCAGGGCCCGCCCGTCGGCCTCGGCCTGCGCCGCGCGCACCTCGCGGCGCAGCCGGTCCACGGTCGCGGCCAGTCTCCCGACGGGGGAGACCTGGACGACGGTGTCCTCACCGTCGCCGCCGGCCACGCTCGGGGTCGCGCCCGTGCGGGCCGCCGGCACTCGGGGGGACCCCGCCCCGGGCAGAGCGGGGCCGCCGGTCGCCGGGACGTCCGGATCGGGCGGCTGGTGAAGTCGGCTCACGTTAAGACGGTTCCTCGGCTCGGACGTCCAGGGACGGCACGCGGTCGGCGGGCACGCGAAGCGGCGTGTCGGTTGATCACTCGGATCCTTCGGGTCACCCGGTCAGCCGGTGCCGTACGCGCTCGATGAGGTCGCCCGCGTCGACGGGCTTGGTGACGTAGTCGTCGGCCCCCGACGCCAGGCTCTTCTCCTGGTCGCCCGGCATGGCCTTCGCGGTGACCGCGATGATCGGCAGATCCGCGAACCGGGGCATGGAGCGGATCTCCGCGGTGGCGGTGTACCCGTCCATCTCCGGCATCATCACGTCCATCAGCACCAGGGAGACCTCCGGGTGGGCGAGCAGCATCTCGATGCCCTTGCGGCCGTTGTCCGCGTGCAGGACCTGGAAGCCGTGCAGTTCGAGTACCCCGCTGAGCGCGAAGAGGTTGCGGGCGTCGTCGTCGACCACCAGGACCGTACGGCCCAGGAAGGAGTCGTCCACGACCTGGGCGGCGGGCCGTGTGGGCTCGTCCGCGCGCACCAGCGTCAGTACGTCGCCCGGCTCCTCGGCGGACAGATGCAGCGTGATGCGCTCGCGCAGCTCGTCCAGACTGGCCAGGAAGTCCAGCGGACTGTCACCCGCGCGGGACCGCAGCAGCTGTTCCTGCACCGGATCCATCCGGTGACCGGTGTGCACGAGCACGGGCACGCCGGCCAGCGCAGAGTCGCCCTCCATGGCCTCCAGCAGGCGTACGCCCTCGTCGTCCGGCATGCCGAGTTCCAGCACCACACAGTGGCAGGGGTCGGCCGCGAGTGTGGCGGCCGCCTCCTCGGCCCCCACGGCCGTGATGATGTCGATCGTCCCGTGCGGGTCCTCCGGGACGGGCGCGAGGTCCGTGACGGCGCGCTCGGCGACGAGCGTGAGCAGACCGCGTGGCCGCTCCTCGACCACGAGCAGACGGCGCCTGCGCCGCTCCGACGGCGCGGAGGAGGTGAGCTCCGGCGCGTGGGCGGCCGGTCGTGTCTGCGGATCGGGCGTGTCGTGCGGCTGCTCATGGGTGCGTCCGCCGCCGAGGACCTCCGCGAAGTCGGCGCGTGCGACGGGCAGATAGAGGGTGAAGGTGCTGCCCTGGCCGGGCGTGCTGTCGACGGTGACGGCACCGCCCAGCAGATGGGCCATCTCCCTGGTGATCGACAGGCCCAGACCGGTGCCGCCGTACTTGCGGCTGGTGGTGCCGTCCGCCTGCTGGAACGCCCCGAAGATCGTCTCCAGCTGCTGCTGGGGAATGCCGATCCCGGTGTCCTTCACCCGGAAGGCCACGACCGGGCCGCCGCACTGGACCCCGGAGGGCACCTCCCGGTCCGCCGCGGGTTCGATGCGCAGCTCCACGCCGCCCTGCTCGGTGAACTTCACCGCGTTCGACAGCAGGTTGCGCAGGATCTGGCGCAGCCGGGAGTCGTCGGTGAGCAGGTCGGCGGGCGTGCCGGGCGCGGTGGCCACCGCGAACTCCAGGCTCTTCTGCGTCGTCATCGGCCGGAACGTCGCCTCCACGTACTCCAGCAGCCTGCGCAGCTGGACGCGTTCGGGCGCGACGTCCATCTTGCCGGCCTCCACCTTCGACAGGTCGAGGATGTCGTTGATCAGCTGGAGCAGGTCCGAGCCCGCCGAGTGGATGATGCCCGCGTACTCGACCTGCTTCGGGGTGAGGTTGCGGGAGGGGTTCTGGGCGAGCAACTGGGCCAGGATCAGCAGGCTGTTGAGCGGGGTGCGCAGCTCGTGGCTCATGTTCGCCAGGAACTCCGACTTGTACCTGGAGGCCAGATCCAGTTCCTGTGCGCGGGTCTCCAGCTCCTGCCGCGCCTGTTCGATCTCCAGGTTCTTGGCCTCGATGTCGCGGTTCTGGGAGGCCAGCAGGGAGGCCTTCTCCTCCAGTTCGGCGTTGGAGCGCTGCAGTTCGTCCTGCTGGATCTGCAACTCCTCTGACCTCGCCTGGAGTTCGGCGGTCAGCCGCTGCGACTCGTCCAGCAGCTCGTCGGTGCGGGCGTTGGCCACGATGGTGTTGAGGTTGACGCCGATGGTCGGCATCAGCTGGGCCAGGAAGTCCTGGTGGATCTGCGTGAAGCGGGTGACGGAGGCCAGCTCGATGACGCCGAGGACCTGGTCCTCGACCACGATCGGCAGCACCACCAGGGCGCTGGGCACGGCCTGTCCGAGGCCCGAGGAGATGGTCACATAGCCCGGCGGCAGCTCCTCCACGGTGATGGCCCGCCGGTTGCGGGCGGCCTGGCCGACCAGCGAGCGTCCCACCGGGATGCGGACGGGCCGGTCGGCGTCGTCGGGAGAGCCGTACGAGCCCACCAGCCGCAGCTCGTGACCGCGCTCGGTGTCCTCGGCCAGGTAGAAGGCACCGTACTGGGCGGTGACGAGCGGTGCGAGCTCGTCCATGATCAGCTCGGCGACGACCGGCAGGTCCCGGTGGCCCTGCATCAGGCCGGAGATACGGGCGAGGTTGGTCTTGAGCCAGTCCTGCTCCTGGTTGGCCCGGGTGGTCTCGCGCAGGGACTCCACCATGGAGTTGATGTTGTCCTTGAGCTCGGCGACCTCCCCGGACGCCTCCACGGTGATGGAACGGGTGAGGTCGCCCTCGGCGACCGCGCTGGCGACCTCGCCGATCGCGCGCACCTGACGGGTGAGGTTTCCGGCCAGCTCGTTGACGTTCTCCGTCAGCCGCTTCCAGGTGCCCTCGACGCCCTCGACCTCGGCCTGGCCGCCCAGCCGGCCCTCGCTGCCGACCTCGCGGGCGACGCGGGTGACCTCGGCGGCGAACGACGACAGCTGGTCGACCATCGTGTTGACGGTCTCCTTCAGCTGCAGGATCTCGCCGCGCGCGGGCACGTCGATCTTCTGCGACAGGTCGCCCTTGGCCACCGCGGTCGCCACCTGGGCGATGTCACGCACCTGAGTGGTCAGGTTGCCGGCCATGGCGTTGACCGAGTCGGTCAGGTCCGCCCAGGTCCCGGAGACCCCCGGCACCTCCGCCTGGCCGCCGAGGGTGCCCTCGGTGCCCACCTCGCGTGCCACCCGCGTGACTTCGGAGGTGAAGAGGGACAACTGGTCCACCATGCCGTTGAAGACCGTGGCGATGTCACCGAGCAGGCCCTCGCCGTCGGAGGGCAGCCGGGTGCCGAAGTCGCCGTCCCGGACAGCGGTCAGGCCGGCCAGCAACTGCCGGAGCTCCTGCTCGCCCGGCCCGCGTTCCACGGCCTCGGTCGTCCTGCCCGTCATGCGCACCCTCGTCCCGCTCCCCAGGAGCCCTCACGGTGAGGGCTCGGAACCGCGCCGGGCCGTGAACAGCCCTGCCCACCGCCCGGTGTTCCCGCTGTTCACGGATCCGTACGATGAGGAAATCCGGTGAAGGTTAACTCAGTTGTCGGGCGGCAACCAAAGCCTTGCACGAGCTTCCCGGCCGTGCGACACATGTGCCGGGAAAGCGGCATGACGGGACGCGCTCGGGGTACTCGGCCGGGTTTCGGCGGCCCCCGTGGCGGCCGTCAGCCGGCCAGAGCGTCCTGCACGGTCGGGTGGCAGGTGACGATGGTGTCCAGGCCCACGAGCTGCACCGTCCGCAGCACGGACCCGCGCACGCCCGCGAGCCTCAGCCATCCCCGAGCGGCCCGCGCGCCCTGATGCAGGGCGATGAGGGCGTTGATCCCGCTGGAGTCCATGAACGTCACCCGGCTCAGATCGACGACCACCCGGGGGCCCGTGATGGTGTCGGCCGCGGGCGCGGCCCGGGTGAGAGCGCCGGCGCTCTGGTGGTCGACCTCACCGCGGAGGCTGAGCACGACGACTCCCTCGGTCTCGGTCCGGACCACGGACAGCCGACCGTGACCTGCTGCTTCCTCGTTGTCCGCCACTGATATCCCCTGCGCACTCGACGGCACCGGCCATGTCCCCGCGTGCAAACGTTGCCCCGGGATACCGCACGCGATGCGTGCACATGGCCCACACATCTACGAGTGGCGCAGGTGTAGTACGGGAATTTCGGGGAAGTCGCGCGCTCATGAACGGGGTATTGCACATGGTCGGCAGGGAGCCTGTCCTGTTGGAGGAGTGTTCCCACATGCCGGATGACGCGCCCGCCGAGGTGACCGTGGCCCTGGACGGGGCGGTCGGCTGTATCGCCGACGCGCGGACCAGGGCGTCGGAGTTCCTCGCACGGATCCAGTCCGAGCACGGTCTGCCGGTGACGGCACGCACCATGGACCTGACCCAGCTGGTGGTCAGCGAACTGGTGACCAACGCGCTGAAATACGCGCCGGGACCCGTGCTGCTGCAGCTGCGGGTCACCGGCGGATCGGTGGAGATCTCGGTGTGGGACAGCGATCCGACCCTGCCCATGGCCCGCGCCGCCGACGCGGGGCGGGTGGGCCAGCACGGTCTGGAGATCGTGATGGCGGTGGTCCAGGGCTTCGAGGCGCGGCGAGAGCCCGTCGGCAAGCGCATCACCGCCCGGCTCGCCCTCTTCGATCACCCACTGCTGGGCCTCGACGGCTGACGGGGTGAGCCGGGGGGCGGGAGGGGCACTCGGGTGACAGCCGGCGCGCGGGCGGCGGCGTGGGACGGGAGCGACGGCACATGCCCGATTTCGATGCGTTCACCGACCGGCTCGATCCCGAGATGTGTGTGGTCACCGCTGCCGTCGGCGAGCGGCGGGAGGGCTGTCTGGTGGGGTTCCACTCGCAGTCCTCCATGGACCCGGTGCGTTTCACGGTGTGGCTCTCCAAGGCGAATCACACCTACGAGGCGGCGCGTGCCGCCGGCTGCCTGGGTGTCCATCTGCTCACCCGTGAGCAGCACGATCTCGCCGTCCTCTTCGGCGGTGAGTGCGGTGCCGGCGTCGACAAGTTCGCCCGGGTGCGGTGGACACCGGGATTCGGCGGGGCGGTCGTCCTGCCGGACGCGGCGGCCTGGTTCGTCGGCAGGGTCGAGGGACGCCTGGACGCGGGGGGTGACCACGTCGGGTTCGTGCTCGCACCGGTGCAGTGGGACGGGCGGCACGAAGGTCCCCTGCTGCGGCTGCGAGACGCGCTCGACATCGACCCCGGACATCCGGCGGGACGGCCGCACGAGCGCGACACGATGGCTGAAAACGAACGCTGACGGGTCCGACTTCGGCCAGTTGTGGAATTGGACGGGCACAGAGGCGGTGGGATGCGGAATCCGGGGTATCCGGCAGCGCGAGCGGCCGATCAGCCGTGTCGAGAACGAGGGAGAGGCTTCATCATGACGGCGGCGTTGAAGACCGAGGCCGGCGCGGTGCGACTGCCGGAGGGCACTGATCCTTCCCGTGTCACTCCGAAGGACGCGCGGGAGTTGACCCGGCTCTTCCTGGCTCGGCTGGCCGTGCTGGAGGAGGGCACCGAAGAGCATCAGTACGCGCGCAACACACTGATAGAGATGAATCTCTCCCTGGTGCGCTATGCCGCCGCGCGGTTCCGCAGCCGGGGACCGCAGGAGATGGAGGACATCGTCCAGGTCGGTGTGATCGGCCTGATCAAGGCGATCGACCGGTTCGAGGTGGCGCGCGAGGTGGAGTTCACGTCCTTCTCGATCCCGTACATCGTCGGTGAGATCAAGCGCTTCTTCCGCGACACCTCCTGGGCCGTCCACGTCCCGCGCCGCCTTCAGGAGGCCCGCGCCCAACTGGCGCAGGCGACCGAGGAACTGAGCAGCCGTCTGGGCCGCACGCCCACGGTCGCGGAGCTGTCGCAGCTGATGTCCCTCTCGGAGGAGGAGGTCATCGAGGCGCGGCTGGCGTCCAACGGCTACACCTCCGCCTCGCTCGACGCCGCCATCTCCACCGGTGAGGAGGGCGAGGGCGTGCTGGCGGACTTCATCGGCCGTGAGGACGCCACCCTGGAACTGGTGGAGGACTTCCACGCGTTGGCGCCGCTGGTCGCCCAACTCGACGAGCGGGACCGGCTCATCCTCCACATGCGCTTCGTGGAGGAGCGCACCCAGGCCGAGATCGGGGAGCGGCTGGGGGTCTCGCAGATGCATGTCTCCCGTCTGCTGAGCCGTCTGCTGGCCCGGCTGCGGGAAGGCCTGCTGCCCACCGGCTAGGGCCTGGGGGCGGGCAGGGCCGGTGCGAGAGGGGCCCCGGGGCCGGGAGGGCCGATGTGCCCGAGCGGTCCCGGGGCGGGGCTGACCCGTACCTGTCGGCTGCGGCGCTATCGTGCCGTTCATGCCCGACCCCGTACCGGATCCCTCCCCGCCGCCCCCGGCTCCCCGCAGAGCGCGTGAACTCGGCCTGGTGATCGGGGACCTGCCCACCGGAGCGCACAACGCCCTCACGGACGTCCCCGGCATCCGGGTCGGGCACACCACGCTGACCCGTCCGCCGAGGGTGCACAGCGGTGTCACCGCGATCGTCCCCGACGGCGTGGGGCCCGCCGCCCCGCTCCCGGCCGGGGTGTTCGCGGGCAACGGCTACGGCAAACTGATCGGCACCACACAGATCGCCGAACTCGGCGTCCTGGAGACCCCGGTCCTGCTCACCTCGACGCTCTCCGCGTTCCGTGCCGCGGACGCCCTGGTCGGCTGGATGCTGGAACGGCCCGAAGGCGCGGACGCGCGCAGCCTCAACCCGGTGGTGGGGGAGTGCAACGACGGTCTGCTGTCCGACATCCGCTCCCGTCCGGTGCGCGAGGAACACGTCCGCGCCGCGCTCGACACCGCGTCGGGCGGGCCGGTCGCCGAGGGCTGCGTCGGCGCGGGAACCGGCACGGCCGCCCTCGGCTTCAAGTCCGGCATCGGCACCTCCTCACGGCGGCTGCGCCTCGCGGGCCGGGACGTGACCCTCGGAGTGCTGGTCCAGGCGAACTTCGGCGGCACGCTACGGCTGCTGGGCCGCACCCTCACCCCCGCCGACGTCGGCCTGCCCGCCTCCGAGCCCGGCCCCCGAACCGTTCCCGAACCCACCCCGGACAACGGCTCCTGCATGATCGTGGCCGCCACCGACGCCCCCCTGGACGCCCGCCAGTTGACCCGTCTCGCCCGCCGCGCCGTCTACGCCCTGGGCCGGGTCGGCGCGGCGTACGGCCACGGCAGCGGCGACTACGCGCTGGCCTTCGGCACCCGTCCGCCGGGCGCTCCCGCCGCCGTACCCGACCACGAACTGGACCCGCTGTTCATCGCCGTCCTGGACGCCGTGGAGGAAGCGGTCCTCAACTCGCTGCTGACCGCCACCACGACCACGGGCCCGTACGGCGACACCCGCCACCCGCTCCCCGCGGCCCCGCTGCTCGCCCTGCTCCGGTGACCGGCGCCGGGCCCGCCGCTCAGGTGACGTCGGCCACCGAGAAGACGCCCGGCCCGCTCACCCCGTACAGCGCCCCGCCCACCCGCAGCGGCGGCACGGCACTCGGGGACAGCTGCTCGAAGGACTCGCCCTCGGTGTCGAAGGACGGGGAGGTGCGGCCGATCTCCCTGCCGGTGCGCGGGTCGAGGGCGAGGATGGCGGTGTTGGGCAGGTTGACGTACAACCGGCCGTCGTGGAGGGCCGGTTCGCTGAAGACGCGCAGGTCCCGTGAGCTGGTCCACAGCGGTTTGCCCTGCTTGAGGTCGAGCGCGAGCAGGGTCTCGTTGCCGTAGTCGAAGAGGTACATGGTGTCGCCGCGCACCAGGGGCGGCGCCTCCGGCTCGACGCTCCAGGGGAAGTCGATCCGGCGGGTCTTCCCGCTGCCGAGGTCCTGGATGAAGAAGACGGAGGACACCCCGGTGTTGTTCTCCCAGCGCGCGTAGTACGCCGTGCCGTCGTGCACCGTGGCCAGCCACAGATCTCCCTTGGGCGCCTTCACCGTCCCCAGCGTCCGGCCCGTCCGGGCGTCGACGCGGGCGATCCGGCCGGAGCCGGCGCGCAGGTCGGCGTAGATCACCCCGGCGGGCCCCGCGTAGAACGGGAGGGCCGGGGTGCCGTTCACCGTCCGCCGCCACAACTCCTCGCCCGTGCGCGGCTCGTACGCCGTGTAGTGCCCGTTGTCGCTGGACCCGATCTCGTCCCGGCGCACGATCAGTACGCCGCCGACGGCCGAGAAGGTGTCCAGCGGGCCGTTCAGATGCCACAGCCGCTTCCCGGTCCTGCCGTCGAAGGCGTCCATGCCCTCGGAGCGGTCGGCGCTGCCGACGTACACGACGCCGTCGCTCACCACGGGTCTGTTCAGCGAGAAGAGGTTGACCTGCTTCCGGCTCATCGGCCTCGACCAGTCCACCCGGCCCGTCGCGGGGCTGAGCCGCATCAGCGCCACCTGCTCGGAGGAACAGAAGACGCCGAGCGCGTCCGGCGTGCACGCCGGTCTGACGTCGCTCTTGCCCGTCTTCAGCGCGTTGTGCCACGGCCTCCACCCCGCAGGCGTCGAACGCGCCACCGCGCCCGCCGCCGGGTCGCGAGGGGCGCCCGGCTTCTCCGGGGAACGGACCACCAGGGTGGTGACGACCACTCCCGAGACGGCGAGGAGAGCGGCGGCACCCCACAGCCAACGCCTGCGAGGCCCCTTCGGCGGCGCGCTCACGGCGGTCGGGGGCGGCACCCGCGCCGTCTCGGACACCTGGCTCGCCGTGCCCGTGTCCGAATGGCCGGCGGGCTCCTCGTCGTCCGGCACCTCCGGCAGTGCCGCCAGCGCCACCAGCACCTCGCTCGACGTCGGTCTGTCCGCCGGGTCCTTGGCCAGACAGACCGTCACCAACGGGCGCAGCGGCGCGGGCAGTTCACGCAGGTCGGGATCGCTGTGGACGGTGTTGTACGCGGCCAGGTAGGCGTTCTCCGCCTCGAACGGACTGTGTCCCGTGGCCGCGTACACCAGCACCGCGCCCATGGAGAACACGTCGACGGCCGGACCCACCTCGCGCGGACGGCTGAACTGCTCCGGCGCCATGAACGGCGGCGAACCCATCACCACACCGGTCTGGGTGCGGACGTCGCTGCTGGCCGCACGCGAGATGCCGAAGTCGATGACGCGCACCGCGCCGTCCTCCCCGCCGCCCTCCAGCAGAAGCACGTTGCCGGGCTTGAGATCCCGGTGCACGACCCCCGCGCGGTGGATCTCCCGCAGCGCCTCGGCGAGTTCGGTGCCGAGCCGGCGCAGCGTCGGCCAGTCCAGCGGTCCCGACTCGGTGACCTGGTCGGTGAGCGTGCGGCCCGGCACGAAGGCGGTCGCCATCCAGGGCCGCTCCGCCTCGGGATCGGCGTCCACGACCGGCGCCGTGAACGCTCCGCTGACCCGCCGCGCCGCCGCGACCTCCTGCCGGAACCTGGCCCGGAACTCGGCGTTGCCCGCGTATCGCGCGTGCACCACCTTGACGGCGACGGCCCGTCCCGACACCGATCTGCCGAGGTAGACGACGCCCATCCCGCCGGTCCCGATGCGCGCTTCGATCCGGTATCCGCCGACAGACCGCGGATCGTCCTCGCGCAGGGTCACCGAAGCTCCTTCACCGGATCCGGCCTGGACGGTCATGAACATGCTTGTGGCATGGACCGTTCACTCTAGCGGCACCCGTCGGTGGGGCGACCGCTCGTCTCACGTCTACGGCTCGTGCGGGGGAGGCGGCGGAAGGTCGGTGACGGCGGGGGCGGCCTCGGGCCAGACCAGCAGGACCGGACAGGGCGCGTGGTCGACGACGAAACGGCTCGCCGGACCCAGGCTCTTCGGCCCGACCCGGCCGCGGTCCCCGTCCCGGGCCAGGATGAGCAGCTCCGCGTCCTCGGCGGCCCGTACGACCTCCCGCTCGACGCGTCCGGCGCGCTCGACGCGGCCGCACGGCCGGCCGAGCCGGTCGGCGGCGGCCCGCAGGAGCCGGTCCGCCGACTCGGCGGCCATCCGCTCCACCCGGATCCCGGGATCGCGCTCGGGATGACCGCGCCCGAGCAGGCCGGCGAAGGCGCCGTGCGCGATCTCCGGGACCTCGTGCCCGCTCACATGCAGCAGGACGACGTCCGTGTCCTCGCCGACATGGGCACGGGCGGCGTCCACACAGGAGGCCCAGGTGCCTTCGACGATCCAAACGAGGACGGCCATGTGCTTCCCTCCGGCCCGCGGGCTCCCCGGTCACGTTGCCTGACATGCGGTGCACTCCCACACTGCCACGACACGGGCCCGAAGCCCCGCCGAACGACGGTCACGGCCGCGGTGTCCGCAGCCACCAGCGAGCGGACACCCGTACGGCCGCCGGCATGGCGGTGTCCTTCCGTACGGTGTGCAGGATCCCCGACTCGCCCGCCCTGCCGATCGCGTAGACCAGCCGGTCGAGGACCGAGGCGTGACCGGGGCGGCTGCCCTGGCGCCAGGCGGTGCGATGGCGTCCCAGAGCCCGGGCCCAGAAGGCGGCGGGACTCGTGCCGCCGATGTGCCCCAGGGCGTGGGCGGCCACGTCGGTGATGGTCGTCGAGGCACGGGGATCGACGACCAGGGCCTCCACCGCCGACCGCTCGGTGGGCCCGCCCAGCTTGCGGAGCGCCTGCAGCAGCGTGGTCACCCACAGCTCGTCACCGCGCAGCCAGGTCGCCGAAAGCTCCTTGAGCAGTGTGGCCGCCACCGGAGCGCGGTAGGGACTGGCGTGGATCAGGGTGGCGGCGTACAGGCGGACGTCGAAGACGGGATGGAAGAGGGCCTCCTCGATCAGCGCGGGGAGGATGAGGTCGTGGTAGCCGTCCGGCGGGGTGTCCATGCGCGCGCACGCCTCCTGGGCGAGACGCCGGGACAGGAGCCGGGCGGTGCCGCGGGAGCCCGGCCGGAGCGTGGGCAGGGCCTTGTCCTGCTGCTCTTCGGCGAGTACGTGCACGGCGTGCCGGTGTCGCCGTGGCGCCGGGATCTGCCGCAGCACGGACACGACGAGTTCCCGTGTCTCGGCGTCCGGACCGGCTCCGGGATCGGCGAGCACGCCGGCGAGGGTCGCCGACAGGGCGGTGAGCTGGGCACCGTTGAAATGCCCGTAGTGGATCTTTCGTACGCAGGCCATCAGCGCGCCCTTGAACACACGGTCGTCCGCGGGGGAACGCAGATGACGCATCACCTGAAGTCCCGCAGCGGCGCGGTCGCTTCCGTCGTACATGCAGACCGTGCCGATCAGGCTCTGGACGCTGCGGTCGGCGACCACGGCCCGCAGGACCTCCACGGCTTCGGCGCCCAGCACCGGGTGGGCCAGCATGCGGTTGAACGCCTCGAAGCGCTGCATCCAGTTCACGCCGTCCGTGATCAGCACCTCGCCGAGCAGGCGCTGGGCCGCCGACTGCCACAGATCGCTCGTACCGTAGGAGAAGCGCGGGGCGGAGAAGGTGAGCGCCGTCAGCTCGTCCCACGCGTCGCCGTCGAGGGTCTCCCCGCCCGCCGCGCCACGCAGGAGTTCCTCGGTGCGCTGCCAGGCCGTGCGCTCGTCGGGATGGAGCCGGGACAGGGGAAGGGCCGTGCGGGAGACCGGCGCGTAGTACCGCAGGACGGTGTCGAAGACCGATGTCAAAGAGCCGTTCGGACGTTCCAGCAGCAGTTCGTAGCCGCGCACGGCGTCGTACGGCACGGCGCTGAGCCCGCGCTCCCAGCGGGACACGGTGGCCGGGTGAACGCCCTGTAATCGCAGCGTGCTGAGGGCCTGGGCGAACGCCGTCTGGTTGCGCCACCGCCGCTGACCGTGCAGCCTGCACACCCGCAGGAGCCATGCGCACCGTAATCGCGGGGTGAGCGTGAGGGAGTCGCCCGCCCGGGACGGAGAAGCCGGCGGCCGCCCCCGTGTGCGCCCTTCAGCGCCCTCTGCCATACGGGGATTGTAGATGTTTTCCACCGATACGTAACGAGCCGTGGAAGCACGCAATAAATCGCGGCGGAGCGCCGGTTCGGCCGTATGTTCCTAGTGCCGGACACGGTCGGCGGGCCGGATGCCCCAGGGCATCGCAGACGCGGGCGCACGCCATGCTTGGTGTGGGGAGCCGACACGGACGGGCGCCCGTGACCGGGGGAGGGAGTGCCCCACAGACGTGGGGCACTCTCCCGAGCGCTACGCGCGGGGGCGCTCGAAGGTGAGCAGCAGACCCTCGACCGACCCGGGACCGATACGGCCCTTGACGTCGGCGGAGGTGATGGCCTTCAGCCCCCAGCCGTCCTCCGCGTGCTTGTTGAGCACCTTCTCCAGCTTGTCGCTGTCCAGCGCGTCGCCGATCAGCGACTCCCTGAAGGTGACGACCTTGTACTCGTAGGCATAGACGTTGCTCATGGCTGCGGTGTCCTTCTGCGTGTCGGTGCGAGTGGCCTGGGGCCAGCCAATCATGGTCCGCCGCCGGCCGGCGTCCGCAGGGGTGAGGTGGCGCCGGATCGGGGCAGTCGTACGACCATGAAGGCGATGCGGGCAAGGCGGCTGCTGCTTCTGGCCGTTGGGCTGGGTGTGGTCGGCGCGGGCACGGCGTGCGGCGCCCACGACCGCGCCGGTGCCGGCGCCCCGCCCGTGCCGGGGACCGGTGCGGGCGGGGGCCGGCTCGTCATCACGACCGACGCCGGGCTGCGGCTGCGTCCGGCCGACGGTCACCGGGTCGCCGTGGACGACCGTGTCGACGCGGCCTGGTCCCACAGGAGCCGGACCTGGACCCTCGACCTGTCGTGTCCCGACCGGCCGCGGCACGGCAGCGCATGTCCCCGTATGCCGTACGTGAAGGTCCCGGACGGATTCAGCGTCACGGTCAGCGCCCGCAACGCGGGAGTCGACGCGGCGGGCGTGGACGCCGCGTTGGACCTTGCGACGGTCAACGGTGATGTGACGGTGACCCGTTCCGGACACGACGACGCGACGGTACGGCTCTCCACCCGCAACGGCTCGGTGCGTGCGACGGACCTGGACGCGGGCCGACTGCGCGCGGCGACCACCAACGGCGACGTGATCCTCGCCTGCACCACCGCGCCGTCGGACGTGACCGCCGTGACCGCCAACGGCTCGGTCCAGGTCACCGTCCCGCACACCGCCCCCGCGTACCGGGTCACCGCCGACACGGTCAACGGCCGCGCCACGACCGCCGTTCCCGAGCGGAACGCCGGCCGTGGCCCGACGATGACGCTGACCACGGTCAACGGCGACATCGAGGCGCGTACGGAGTGAAGCCGACGGTTATCCGGTGTAGCCGTCGGAGCGGCGGCGGTGGAGGGTGAAGGTCTCGAAGACCGACAGCTCGCCGTGCGGCTTGTCGACGTTGTAGTACGTCACATGCATCCGGGTGGTGTCACCGGGGTGCCGGCCGGGGTCGACGGTGAAGGCGGCGAAGCCATAGGGGTGTTCGACGTCCCGGACGCCCGTCCAGACCGCCTGCTCCTTGGTGTACGTGGAGGTGCGCTTGCCGTTGGCGCCGGGGGAGGCGGAGACGGCGGTGATGACCTTGGCGGTGCCGTCGGTGAAGAACTTCTGGTTGGTGGTGCCGGAGACACCGCCGCCGCCGAGGATCATGTGCACGGTGCCCAGCCCGGTGTCGATGGAGTCGGTGGCCGGGGAGACCGGGTTGGGGGTCAGGGTCTCGCTGCCCGTGACGACACCCCGTACGGCCAGCGACCGCTCGTAGTTGTGTTCGTGACCGCACAGCACCAGGTCCACGCCGTACCGGTCGAACAGGGGGCCGTACTTCTGGCGCAGGCCCAGGTCGGCGCCGTTGGCGTCGGAGGAGCTGATCATGACCTGGTGCATGGCGACGACCACCCAGTCGACGTCGCGGGAGGCCCGGGCCGCCTTCAACTCCTTCTCCAGGAAGGCGAGCTGGCGTCCACCGGAGTAGCCGCTGATGTAGACGTCGCCGCCGTCCTGGAGGCAGTTGTCGTCGTTCTGCAGCACGATCACCCGGACCGAGCCGACGGTGAACGCGTACCACAGGCCCGCGAGTTCGGCGTCGGTCTCGGTCGAGGGCAGGTCGAAGTAGGTCTGGTAGGCGCCCAGCCCGAGGGGGCCGTTGGCCTTCTCGATCTCGTGGTTGCCGGCGGCCGGCATCCACGGGCGGAACCGGGTCGAACGGCTGTTGTTGGCGAAGAAGTTGTTCCAGGTGCGGACCCGGTCGACATCGAGGTTGGCGTAGCACAGGTCGCCGTTGAGGAGATGGAAGAGCGGGGCGACCTGCTCGATACCGGTGACGATGTCCTTGGTCGCCGGGGTGGAGTTGGCGTCGAGCGCCACGGTGCCGTCGGCGGCCCACGTCACCTGCGGGGCGGACTGGTCGCCGAAGCTGGTGAAGGTGAACGGCTGCCGGCCGCGCGGGGCCGTGCGGAACGAGCCGCTGTCGGGCGTGGTGCCCTCGTGGGCGGCGAAGTAGACGTACTCCGTGCCCGGGGTGAGCCCGTTCAGTTCGGCGTGATGGACGTAGACGGTACGGCTGGAGGTGCCGTCCACGTAGGTCACCGTCCGCGCCTTGGCACGGGAGCCGAAGCCGCCCTCCAGGGTGCCGTAGTGCACCGCGGGTCTGTTCACCGGTCTGTCGGTGATCCACGACACCGTCATCCGGGTGCGCGGATCGGCCCCGAACGTCAGGTGCAGCCCCTGGACGGGGGGCGCACCGGAGGAGTCCGCGGTGAGATGGAAGGCCGGGGCGGCGAACGGGGCCGCCTCCGCCGTGCCCGCCCCCACCAAGGGGGTGACGGCCGCGCCGGCCCCCGCCGTGCCGAGGAGACCCAGCGCGTGCCGACGGCTGACCCCCTCGGAAGATTTCTGCGACCCGCCCGTGATCCCCGCCCCTGCGGTCATGATGCCCTCCCTGACGAGCTGTTGAGCTCTCGACGACGGCACCCTGGCGCTCCCCGGCGGCTTTGGGGTGAACGCCGCGTTGCCAGTTGGCCATTGAGTCACGTGTGACGGCCCGCGACGGTGTTCTTTGCCCCGGCCTTTGCCCCGGGCTGCCCAGCCGTTGACACGACCGCCGGTCGGGATCTTGTCGGCGGTGCGGGGTAGGCGGAAGGAGAGCGAAGGAGGAGTTCCATGACGACGTACGTCATCTCAGTGCCCGGCACCTTCACCGTGAACGTCGGACAGGAGACGCGGGCCGAGTTCATCAGGGCGCTGCGCCCGGCCGATCCGCGTCACACCCACCTGGGCCACGACGAGGACCTCGACATCCTCACCGTCAACGACGACGGCACCTTCACCGCTCGTGTCACGATCGACGCGGACAGTGGTCCCGAGGCCGAGCGGGAGGCCCGCGGTTATGCGGAGGCCGCGCTGGACGCCGTCGGCCTGGACCGGAACGACGCGCCCCTCGGCCCGGCGGTGATCACGGGCATCGACTCGGACGAGTGAGCGTCCGGTGTCCGGTGTTTCCCCGACATCAGCGATCGGATCGGGGGTACTCCCACCACGGAGGTCCATGATGTTCGAGGCAGGCGACATCCGTGAATGGCGTGGTCACGACGTGGTCGACCCGCGCAGCCGCAAGATCGGTGTGCTGGAGGCCATCTACGTCGACACCGCCACCGATCAGCCCTGCTTCGCGACGGTGACGGTGGGTCTGCCCATGCGCAGGCGGCTGGTCTTCGTCCCCCTGTCCGGTGCGACCGTGGGGCCCGGCTATCTCCGGATCACCCACCCCAGGGACGTGGTGAAACAGGCCCCGGCGATCGAGACCGACGGCGAGCTGCCGGCCTCGGACGAGCCGGCCGTCTTCGCGCACTACGAACTCGACTACACACCGGGTGCCGGCGGCGAACGCCGTCTGGCCCGCCGCTGACCGACCTACCGACCCATGCCGTACGAACCCCAGTCGTACGAACCGAGCCGCCGGGAGCGCCGATGAGTATCTTCCTCTTCCTCGTCCTCGTCGCCCTCGTCCTGGGCATCATCGGATTCGCCGCACACGGCCTGTTCTACCTCCTGATCATCGGGGCCGTCGTGCTGCTCGCCGACCTCGCCTACGCCGCCGTCCGTTTCCGCCGTGGCGGCCGCAGGCACCGCATCGCCCGCTGACCGCTGTCGGGGCGAGGGCTCCGGGCGTGCGCCGGGGCCCGGAAGCGGTGACCGGCAAGGAAGTGGCTGGTCGATGGCTTGAGCGAGCGCCGCGGGGTTACTCGGCTCCCATGGCGAAGCTGCACCTTCCAGGACGGAACACCAAGCGCGGCCAAGACGAGGCCTCGGCTTCCGGAGTGCCGTCGCCGCAGGAGGCAGGGCCCGACCCCGAGGTCGAACGGGCCGCACCCGCGACACCGGCGAAGCTGCCCAAGGGGGCCTGGGCGGCGGTCTTCAAAGGCAGCCTGAAGGAGTTCAAGGACGACGAGCTCACGGACCGGGCCGCCGCGCTCACCTACTACGGGGTGTTGTCCCTCTTCCCGGCCCTGCTGGTGCTGGTGTCCCTTCTGGGGATCACCGGGAAGTCGGCCACCGACAAGGTGCTGTCGAACCTCCGCCGGCTCGCCCCCGGCTCCGCCCGCGACATCATCACACGGGCCGTGGAGCAGCTGCAGAACAACTCCGGGGTCGGCTCGCTGATGGCCCTGCTGGGCATCGTGCTGGCGGTGTGGTCGGCGTCCGGGTATGTGGCCGCCTTCATCCGGGCGGCCAACGCCGTCTACGACATCCCGGAGGGCCGTCCCGTGTGGAAGGTCCTGCCGGTGCGGGTGGGGGTGACAGTGGTGCTCATGGTGCTGGCGGTGATCAGCGCGCTGATCGTCGTCTTCAGCGGCGGGCTGGCCCGCCGGACCGGCCAGGCGCTGGGGATCGGGGACACCGCGCTGACGGTGTGGTCGATCGCCAAGTGGCCGGTGCTGGTGCTGCTGGTCACGGTGATGATCGCGATCCTGTACTGGGCCACACCGAACGCCAAGGTCAAGGGCTTCCGGTGGATCACCCCCGGCAGCCTGCTGGCCCTGGTGATCTGGCTGGCGGCATCGGCCGGGTTCGCGTTCTACGTCGCCAACTTCGCCTCGTACAACAAGACGTACGGGACCATGGCCGGCGTCATCGTCTTCCTTGTCTGGTTGTGGATCAGCAACCTCGCGATCCTCCTCGGCCTGGAGTTCGACGCCGAGAGCGTGCGGCAGCGGGCCATCGCAGGCGGGCACCCGCCGGAGGCCGAGCCCTACACCCAGCCTCGCGACACCCGGACGTGGGACGAGGAGGACGTCCGCCGCCTGGACGACATCTGACCGCCAGGTCAGCCCGTGGCTGCCGGCATGTCCGGATTCCCGTAGTAGGCGTCGGGGCCGTGTTTGCGGGTGTAGTGGCGGGCGAGGAGGTGCGGGGGCGGTGGGGCGGTGGGGGACAGGGCGAGGGTGTGCAGGGCGATGTCGGCGACGGCTTCGCAGATGATGGCGTGTTCCAGGGACTTGCGGGCGGTGGGTCCCCAGGTGAAGGGGCCGTGGCCGGCGACGAGGGCGGCGGGGACTTCGACTGCTCGTCGGTCGTCCTCTTCGAGGAGGTCCACGATGACGCGGCCGGTGTTGTACTCGTAGTCCTTCGCGCATTCCTCGGGGGTGAGGTCGCGGGTGACGGGGATGGGGCCGTTGAAGGTGTCCGCGTGGGTGGTGCCCAGGACGGGGATGTCGCGGTGGGCCTGGGCGAAGGCGACGGCGTGGGTGGAGTGGGTGTGGGTGACGCCGCCGATGGAGGGGAAGGCGAGGTAGAGGCAGCGGTGGGTCTCGGTGTCGGTGGAGGGGCGTAGGTCTCCGTCGACGACGGCACCGTCGGTGAGACGGACGGTGACCAGATGGTCGATGGTGAGGTCGTCGTAGGGGACCCCGGACGGTTTGATGACGAAGACGCCTGCTTCGCGGTCGACGCCGCTGACGTTGCCCCAGGTCAGGGTGGCGAGGCCGACCTGAGGGATGGCGAGGTTCGCGTCCAGGACCTCCTGTCGCAGGCCGTCGCGGACTCGTGCGGTCATCGCTGGTCTCCTTGGATCAGCCGGTTCGTGGTCTTCACAGGGCCTGGGCGAGGCGGTGGTAGGCGGCGTTCCAGCGGATTTCCTTGGCGAACTGGCCGGTGGTGGTGGTCTCGTCGATGGTGAGCAGTTCGACGCCGGTCATGGCGGCGAAGTCGGTGAGGGTTTCGAGGTCCACGGCCGAGCTGAGCACGGTGTGGTGCGGGGCGCCCGCGAGCAGCCAGCTCTCGGCCGATTCCGCGAGGGAGGGGCGGGGTTCCCAGACGGCTCGGGCCACGGGCAGGAGTGGCAGTGGCTGACTGGGCGCGATGACGTCGACGGCGTTGGCGGTCAGCCGGAAGCGGTCACCGAGGTCGGAGAGGCCGACGACGACGGCGGGGCCTTCGGCGGCGTTGAAGACGAGGCGGACGGGGTCTTCGCGGCCGCCGATGGACAGGGGGTGGATCTCGCAGCTGGGGCGGGCGGCGGCGATGGAGGGGCAGACCTCCAGCATGTGGGCGCCCAGGATGCGAGGGGTGCCGGGGCCGAGGTGGTAGGTGTAGTCCTCCATGAAGCTGGTGCCGCCCGGGAGGCCGGCGCCCATGACCTTCATGGTGCGCAGCAGGGCGGAGGTCTTCCAGTCGCCTTCGCCGCCGAAGCCGTAGCCGTCGGCCATCAGGCGCTGGACGGCGAGGCCGGGGAGTTGGCGCAGGGCGCCGAGGTCTTCGAAGTTGGTGGTGAAGGCGGTGAATCCGCCCTCGGTGAGGAAGGTGCGCAGGCCCAGCTCCTGGCGGGCCGCATACAACAAGGACTCGTGGCGGATGCCGCCGGGGCGCAGGGCGGGGACGACGTCATACGACTCGACGTATTCGGCGGCGAGTTTCGCAGCCGCTTTGTCCTCGACGGCGTCGACGACGGCGACGAGGTCGTTGACGCCGTAGGTGTTGACGGAGAACCCGAAGCGGAGTTGGGCCTCGACCTTGTCGCCCTCGGTGACCGCGACGTCGCGCATGTTGTCGCCGAAGCGTGCGAGGCGCAGGCTGCGTGCGGTGTGACGGCCGACCGCGGCCCGGGCCCAGGCCGCGATCCGTCTGATGACACGGGGGTCGGTGGCGTGCCCGGCGACGATCTTGCGGTCGACACCCACCCGCGACTCGATGTGGCCGAACTCGCGGTCGCCGTGGGCGGCTTGGTTGAGGTTCATGAAGTCCATGTCGAT
>NZ_JBEXCS010000112.1:0-30194 GCF_040605395.1 Streptomyces sp. NPDC005648
GGTGCGGCGAGTGGGGGCACCTCCCACGCCCTTGAGGCAGTGGGGGAGCGTGCCAGGCGTCGCCCGGCAGGCGGGACTTTCGCAACACGCCCTAGTCGGGGCTGCTGAACGGATGCCGGATCGGGGCCGGCGGCCAGGCGGGCGCGGTGTACGGCCGCCGGAAGGTGCGGCGGCCCGAGCCGACCTCGAAAGGCTCCCCGTCTCCCGGGAGTCGAACCTCGGCCCGGGTGTTCGGCGGCACCAGGACGTCGACCACGAGCGTGCCGTCCTCGATCCGCCAGCCCGCCTCGGCCCGGCCGTACGGCGTCTCGTGCGCGGCCTTCGCGTAGGTGAGGCCGCCGCCGGGGACGGGGGCGACGCGCAGCCGCCGCCAGCCGGGTTCAACCGACTCCAGGCCCGCTACCGTGCGGTGCAGCCAGTCGGCGACGGCACCGAGGGCGTAGTGGTTGAAGGAGGTCATCTCGCCCGGGTTGATGCTCCCGTCGGGCAGCATCGAGTCCCAGCGCTCCCACACCGTCGTGGCGCCCATGGTCACCGGGTAGAGCCAGGACGGGCAGCCCTGTTCGAGGAGCATCCGGTACGCCAACTGCGGCTCGCCGCCCGCGCACAGCGCGTCGCAGATCAGCGGCGTACCGGCGAACCCGGTGGCGATCCGGAACCCGGCCTTGCGCACGATGAACGCCAACCGCGCGGCGGCGCCCGCTCGTTGACGCTCCGTCGGCAGCAGGGCGAAGCACAGCGCGAGTGCGTACGCGGTCTGCGCGTCGCTCGCCGTCCGCCCGCCCGGCGTGACGAACTCCTCGGCGAACGCGGCGCGCACGGACCGCGCCAGCTCCTCGTACCGTACGGCGTCGTCCTTCTCCCCCAGCAGCCGCGCCGTCTCGGCCAGTACGTCGGCGGAGCGGGCGACGTAGGCGTTCGCCACGAGGTCGCCGTCGGTGCGGGCGGCGCCCGGGTCCTCGGGCGGGGCGGCCGGGTCGAGCCAGTCACCGAGCTGGAAGTCCTGTCGCCACAGGCCCCCGCCTTCCGCGACGAGCCGCGCGGCCACCTCCATCCAGGCGCGCATGCTCGGGTACTGGGCGCGCAACACCCCGATGTCCCCGAAGCGTTGGTACAGCGTCCACGGCAACAGCACGGCCACATCGGCCCATACGGCGTGCGGGGTGCCGCCGAAGGCGGACGGGAGGATGTCCGGGACGACCAGCGGCGGCACCCGGTCCCGGCGGGCGAGCTGCTCGGCGGCGAGATCGCGCAGCCAGCCGCCGAGCATGCCCGAGCAGTCGTAGAGGAAGGACGCGGTGGGTGCGAAGACCTGGATGTCGCCGGTCCAGCCCAGGCGTTCGTCGCGTTGCGGGCAGTCGGTGGGGATGTCGAGGAAGTTGCCGCGCATGCCCCACACGACGTTCTCGTGCAGACGGTCGACCAGCTCGTGCGAGGACTCGAACCAGCCGGTGCGGACCATGTCCGTGTGCAGGACCACCGCTTCGACGGCGGACGGGTCCAACTCGCCCGGCCAGTCGCCGACTTCGGCGTAGCGGAAGCCGTGGAAGGTGAAGCGGGGCTCGTAGGTCTCCACGCCCCGGCCGGCCAGGATGTACGTGTCGGTGGCGCGGGCGACGCGAAGGGGCCGTACGCCGAGTTCGCCGTTCTCCAGCACCTCGGCGTGGCGCAGGGTGACCGTGTGCCCGGCCGGGCCCGAGACACGGATGCGCAGCCGGCCGACCAGGTTCTGGCCGAAGTCGAGCACGGTCTTCCCGGAGGGCGTGGTGATGACGTTGACGGGGGTCAGGGTCTGGGTGCGGCGCACCGGTGGACCGGTCGGTGCCACCAACTCGGCTTCCGGGGCCGGTAGTTCGATGACCGGTGACCAGTCGGAGGTGTCGTGCCCCGGCTCGGACCAGCCGGGGCGAGCCAGCCGGGCGTCGTGGACCTCGCCGTCGTAGAGCTCGGAGCGCGGGATCGGGCCGGTGGTGGCGCGCCAGGTGTCGTCGGTGGCGACCGTGGTGACGGTGCCGTCCGGGTGGGTGACCTCCAACTGGGCGAGGAGGGCGCGGTGTTCGCCGTAGAGGTTGCGGCGGCCGCCGTGGAAGCCGAGCCGGCCGGTGTACCAGCCCTCGCCGAGCAGTGCGCCGATCGCGTTGTCGCCCTGGTCGAGCAGTGGGGTGACGTCGAAGGTCTGGTAGCGCAGACGGTGGTGGTACGAGGTCCAGCCGGGAGCGAGGACGTGGTCGCCGACGCGGGTGCCGTTGATCTCGGCCTCGTAGACGCCGTACGCCGTGATGTGGAGACGGGCCGAGGCGATCGGCTCGGTGAGGGTGAAGGTGCGGTGCAGCAGGGCGACCGGGAGCGGGGCGTGGGAGGGTTCCCGGTCGGGGGTGACGGGGCGGGCGGTCCAGTCGGTACGGGTGAGCAGTCCCGTCTCCGCCCAGGTGACCGGCGACCATGCGGACGGCTCGGCCCCCTCGCCCCACACCCGTACCCGCACCCCGATCCGGCTGCGGGAGCCGAGCTCGGGGCCCGGCCAGTCCACCAGCACCGAGTCGGCGCCGTCCACGCGTCCTGTGTCGGTGAGCACCGTGCCGCCGGAGTCGGTGATCTCGATGCGGTACGCCTGCTGAATCCAGCCGGGGGTGTCGGTCTCGGTGCGCCAGCTCAGCCGGGGGCGGGACTCACCGATGCCGAGGGGCTCACGGTGGTGTTCCAGGACGGGGGCGGTGACCTTCACCGGGTTTCTCCTTCGTGGCTGCCCCGGCCTTCGGACCGGGGAGGAAACGAAGCTCCTGCGGAGCAGGGCAAGGACAGCGGGTTCACCGCGAGGGCGGACGGGCGTCCATCGCCAACTGCCCGGCTCGTCAGTGAACTGCGGCCAGACGTCGGCGATGCTGACGGCCCGCGAGAAGACCGAGGAACACGCTTACCTCAACGACGTCTCCCCCGTCCCGCTCCCCCAGGCCCTGCGCAGCGGGCCCGCGCTGTTGGTTCGGTCCATTGATGACACGTGTAATTGACTCCGCCGTGATGATGAAACGTTTCACGGCATCGTGCGGGCGAGACGGCCTTGCGTCAAGAGTTCCGGCACGGAAGAAGCGACGTCTCACGGAGCGGACCTCGCGGCGGACGCGCCGACGTCTTGACGCCACCGCAGCCGTGTCGCTAAGTTCCCTGAAACGATTCAAACCGTGTTCAGAGGTGGCCATGCCAGACCTGTCCGCCGTGAAGGCAGCACTCACGGCCCAGAAGATCGAGACCCCGTCGTGGGCCTACGGCAACTCCGGTACGCGGTTCATCGGCCTCGACCCCGACCCCATCGCCGCCGACCGCCGCTTCGGACGGCAGCAGCGGATCGCCGCCGAGCGCGTCGGTGGCGCCCAGGCCGGCTGGGGTGCCTGACCCCCGCCCCCCGCACACCCGCAAGGTCCCGACAACGCAAGGAAGAGACCCGCTCATGGCACCCCACCCCGAAGCCGCCGCCCTCCTGGCCCGTTCCCATCGGCTCGGCTCCGACCCGCGCAACACCAACTACGCCGGTGGCAACGCCTCGGCGAAGGGCACCGACACCGACCCCGTGACCGGCGGTGACGTCGAGTTGATGTGGGTGAAGGGGTCCGGCGGCGACCTCGGCACACTCACCGAGGGCGGCCTGGCCGTCCTGCGGCTCGACCGGATGCGGGCGCTCGTCGACGTGTACCCGGGTGTGGAGCGCGAGGACGAGATGGTCGCCGCGTTCGACTACTGCCTGCACGGCAAGGGGGGCGCCGCTCCCTCCATCGACACGGCCATGCACGGACTGGTGGAGGCGGCGCATGTCGACCATCTCCACCCCGACTCCGGTATCGCGCTCGCCTGCGCCGCCGACGGGGAGAAGCTGACCGCCGAGTGCTTCGGCGACACGGTGGTGTGGGTGCCGTGGCGGCGGCCAGGCTTCCGGCTGGGCCTGGACATCGCGGCCGTGAAGAAGGACAACCCGCAGGCCATCGGGTGTGTGCTGGGCGGGCACGGGATCACGGCGTGGGGCGACACCTCCGAGGAGTGCGAGCGCAACTCGCTGCACATGATCCGGACCGCTGAGGAGTTCCTGGCCGCCAAGGGCAAGGCGGAGCCGTTCGGGCCGGTGATCGACGGGTACGCGGCCCTGGAACCGTCGCAGCGGCGGGAGCGGGCCGCCGCGCTGGCGCCGTATGTCCGGGCCATCGCCTCCCAGGACAAGCCGCAGGTCGGGCACTTCACCGATACCGACGTCGTGCTCGACTTCGTCGCGCGGACCGAGCATCCGCGTCTGGCCGCGCTCGGCACCTCCTGTCCCGACCACTTCCTGCGGACGAAGGTCAGGCCGCTCGTCCTCGATCTCGCGCCGACCGCTCCCCTGGACGAGGCGATCGCCCGGCTGAAGGAGCTGCACGCCGAGTACCGCGAGGAGTACGCCGCCTACTACCGACGGCACGCTCTGCCCGACTCCCCCGCGATGCGCGGCGCCGACCCGGCGATCGTGCTGGTACCGGGTGTGGGCATGTTCTCCTTCGGCAAGGACAAGCAGACGGCCCGGGTCGCCGGCGAGTTCTATGTCAACGCCATCAACGTGATGCGCGGGGCCGAGGCGGTGTCGGCGTACGCGCCGATCGAGGAGTCGGAGAAGTTCCGCATCGAGTACTGGGCGCTGGAGGAGGCCAAGCTCCAGCGGATGCCGAAGCCCAAGCCGCTGGCCACCCGGGTCGCGCTGGTCACCGGTGCGGGCAGCGGGATCGGCAGGGCGATCGCCGAGCGGCTGGTCGGCGAGGGGGCGTGTGTCGTCGTCGCCGACCTGGACGCGGAGAACGCGGCCGCCGTCGCCGAGGAGCTGGGCGGTGCGGACAAGGCCGTCGCCGTCACGGTGGACGTGACGTCCGAGGAGCAGATCGCGGAGGCCTTCAGGGCGGCCCTGCTCGCCTTCGGCGGGGTCGACCTGGTCGTCAACAACGCCGGTATCTCCATCTCCAAGCCGCTGCTGGAGACTTCGGCGCGGGACTGGGACCTGCAGCACGACATCATGGCCCGGGGTTCGTTCCTGGTGTCGCGGGAGGCGGCCCGGGTGATGATCGCGCAGGGGCTGGGCGGCGACATCGTCTACATCGCCTCCAAGAACGCCGTGTTCGCCGGGCCCAACAACATCGCCTACTCGGCGACCAAGGCCGACCAGGCCCATCAGGTACGGCTGCTGGCGGCCGAGCTGGGCGAGCACGGCATCCGGGTCAACGGGGTCAACCCGGACGGCGTGGTGCGCGGTTCCGGGATCTTCGCGGGCGGTTGGGGCGCGCAGCGCGCGGCCGTGTACGGGGTGCCGGAGGAGAAGCTGGGCGAGTTCTACGCGCAGCGGACCATCCTCAAGCGCGAGGTGCTGCCGGAGCATGTGGCGAACGCGGTGTTCGCGCTGACCGGCGGTGAGCTGACCCACACCACCGGGCTGCATGTCCCGGTCGACGCCGGCGTCGCGGCCGCCTTCCTTCGATGAGCACCGCCGTGAAGTCGTACGCCGCGGTCGACCTCGGCGCGTCCAGCGGGCGTGTCATGGTCGGCCGCGTCGGCCCCGACAGCCTGGAGCTGGCCGAGGCCCACCGCTTCGTGAACCGGCCGGTGCGCCTGCCCGAGGGACTGCGCTGGGACATCCTGGCGTTGTACGGGGGCGTCCTGGACGGTCTTCGGGCGGCCGGGCGGGTCGACTCGGTCGGCATCGACAGCTGGGCCGTGGACTACGGGCTGCTGGACGCCGACGGGGCTCTGCTCGGCAACCCGGTGCACTACCGGGACGCCCGGACGGAGGGCGTCGCGGAGAAGGTGTGGGCGAGGGTGCCCGCCGAGCGGCTGTACGCGGCGACGGGGTTGCAGTACGCGCCCTTCAACACCCTGTACCAGCTGGTGGCGGCGCGCGAGTCGGCCCAACTGGCCTCTGCGGAGCGCTTGTTGCTCATCCCGGACCTGCTCGCCTACTGGCTGACCGGCGAGCAGGGCACCGAGCTGACCAACGCCTCGACGACCCAGCTGATCGATCCGCGGACGCGCGAGTGGTCGTACGACGTGGCCTCCCGGCTGGGCATCGACCTGGGCCTGTTCGCTCCGCTGCGCCGGCCCGGCGATCCGGCGGGTGTGCTGCGGCCGGAGGTGCTGGAGGAGACCGGGCTCACGGGGCCGGTGCCGGTGACGACCGTCGGCTCGCACGACACGGCGTCCGCCGTGGCCGCCGTGCCGGCCGACGGGGAGCGGTTCGCGTACATCTGCACCGGCACCTGGTCCCTGGCCGGCCTGGAGCTGGGGGCGCCGGTGCTCACCGAGGCGAGCCGGGCCGCCAACTTCACCAATGAGCTGGGGCTGGACGGCACCGTCCGGTATCTGCGGAACATCATGGGGTTGTGGCTGCTCCAGGAGTGTGTACGGGCCTGGGGCGAGCCGGAGTTGGGGCCGCTGCTGCTGGACGCGGCCAAGGTGCCGGCGCTGCGGTCGGTGGTGGACGCGGGGGACGCGGCGTTCCTGGCGCCGGGGCGGATGCCGGAGCGGATCGCGGAGGCGTGCCGTGCCTCGGGGCAGCCGGTGCCGGGGACACCCGCCGAGGTCACCCGCTGCATCCTCGACTCCCTCGCCCTCGCCCATCGCAGGGCCGTGGCGGACGCCCAGCGGCTCGCGGACCATCCGGTGGACGTCGTCCATGTCGTGGGCGGCGGCACCCGCAACGCGCTGCTGTGCCAGCTCACCGCCGACGCGTGCGGGCTGCCGGTGGTGGCGGGGCCCACCGAGGCGGCCGCCCTGGGCAATGTGCTGGTCCAGGCGCGGGCGCACGGGCTCGTCGGGGACCTGGCGGGCATGCGGCGGCTGCTCACCCGTACCCAGCCGCTCACCCGGTACGAGCCGCGCGGTGACACGGCGCGCTGGCGCGAGGCGCAGGCCCGCCTCGCCGGGGGCTGACGGGGTCTCCCCCGGACAGCCCCGCCGCATTACGCTGCACTCATCCGATGATCGATCACAAGGAGCCGCGATGCGTGTCGCCCTGTTCCTGACCTGTGTCAACGACACGCTCTATCCGGACACCGGGCGCGCCGTGGTGAAACTGCTGACCAGGCTGGGCGTCGAGGTCGACTTCCCGATGGCGCAGACCTGCTGCGGACAGGCGCACTACAACACCGGCTACCGGCATGAGGCGGAGCCCCTCGCCCGGCATTTCTCCGATGTCTTCGGGGGGTACGAGGCGATCGTGACGCCGTCCGGCTCGTGCGGGGCGATGGTACGGGAGCTGTATCCCCGGATGGGTGACCGGGCACGGGCCGAGGGGCGCGGGGACAGCCTCGCGGCCACGCTGGCGCCCGTCGTGCCGAAGACGTACGAGCTCACGGAGTTCCTGGTCGATGTGCTGGGGGTGACGGAGGTCGGGGCCTACTACCCGCACAAGGTGACCTACCACCCGACCTGTCACGGCCTGCGCGGGCTGGGACTCGGTGACCGTCCGCGCCGGCTGCTCCAGGCCGTGAAGGGGCTCGAGCTGGCCGAGTTGCCTGGTGCCGACGAGTGCTGCGGCTTCGGCGGGACCTTCGCGCTGAAGAACTCCGACATCTCGGCGGCGATGGGGGCCGACAAGGTGCGCAACGCCGAGTCGACGGGCGCGGACGTGCTGTGCGCGGCCGACAACTCCTGTCTGATGCACATCGGCGGCACGATGGCCCGCCTGAGCACCGGGATGCGGCCGGTGCACATCGCGGAGATCCTGGCGAGCACGGAGGAGGAGCCGGCGGCATGAGCGGGACGTTCGTAGGGATGCCGGCCTTTCCCGAGGCCGCGCACGAGGCGGTGAACAATCCGACGCTGCGGGGCAATCTGCGGCACGCCACGCACACCATCCGCGCCAAGCGGGCGAAGGCCGTCGCGGAGGTGTCCGACTGGGCCGCGCTGCGCGAGGCGGGCAAGCGGATCAAGGACCATACGCTGCGTCATCTCGACCGGTATCTGGTGCAGTTGGAGGAGTCGGTCACGGCGGCGGGCGGCACGGTCCACTGGGCCGCGGACGCCGACGAGGCCAACCGGATCGTGGCCGGCCTGGTCAAGGCGACCGGTGAGTCGGAGGTCGTCAAGGTCAAGTCGATGGCCACGCAGGAGATCGGGCTCAACGAGGCCCTGGAGGCGGAGGGCATCCGCGCCTACGAGACCGATCTCGCCGAGCTGATCGTGCAGTTGGGCAAGGACCGGCCCTCGCACATCCTCGTCCCGGCGATCCATCGCAACCGCGGTGAGATCCGCGACATCTTCACCCGGGAGATGAGCGAGTGGGGCCGTCCGGCCCCCGAAGGGCTGACGGACACGCCCGCCGAACTCGCCGAAGCCGCCCGTCTGCATCTGCGCGAGAAGTTCCTGCGCGCCAAGGTCGGCATCTCCGGCGCCAACTTCATGATCGCCGAGACCGGCACCCTGGTGGTCGTGGAGTCCGAGGGCAACGGCCGGATGTGTCTGACCCTGCCCGAGACACTGATCTCGGTCGTCGGCATCGAGAAGATCCTGCCGACCTGGCAGGACCTGGAGGTGTTCCTGCAGACCCTCCCGCGTTCCTCGACGGCCGAGCGGATGAACCCGTACACGAGCATGTGGACCGGCACCACGGACTCCGAGACCGCCGACGGTCCCCGGAACTTCCATCTGGTGCTGCTCGACAACGGCCGCACCGACACCCTCGCCGACGAGGTCGGCCGCCAGGCCCTGCGCTGCATCCGCTGCTCGGCCTGTCTGAATGTGTGCCCGGTCTACGAGCGGGCGGGCGGCCATGCCTACGGTTCCGTCTATCCCGGCCCGATCGGCGCGATCCTCAGCCCCCAGCTGCGGGGCACGGCGAGCGAGATCGACGCCTCCCTGCCGTACGCCTCCTCGCTGTGCGGTGCCTGCTACGAGGTGTGCCCGGTCGCGATCGACATCCCGGAGGTGCTGGTGCATCTGCGGGAACGGGTCGTCGAGGGCGGCCAGGTCACGCGGGAGGGCAACAAGGTGGTGCTGAAGCCCGCGAAGGGGCATGCCGCCGAGCGGGCGGCGATGCGCGCGGCACGCTGGGCGCTCACACGACCGGGCGCGCTGCGGGGCGGTCAGCGGCTGGCCTCGCGCACCCGGCGGCTGCACCCGCGCACGCTGCCCGGTCCCGGCAGGGCGTGGAGCGGCAGCCGGGATCTGCCGCCGGTCCCGGCGGAGCCGTTCCGGGACTGGTGGCAGCGCACACAAGGTGGCAAGGGAGGCGCGAAGTGAGCAGCAGGGAACGGATCCTGGGGCGGGTGCGGCGCGCGCTGGCCGACGTACCGACGGACGACACGCCGTACGCGCGGGCCATCGAGCGGCCGTATCTTCGGGAGCACGGCGAGGGGGGTGTCGAGCGCACGGTGGAGCTGCTGGCGGAGAACCTGGCGGACTACCGGGCGATCGTGCACCGGTGCACGGCGGACGAACTGGCCGGTGTGATCAGCCGGTTGCTCGCCGAGCGGGGCTCGCAGACGGTGCTCGTGCCCCCCGGCCTCCCACCGGAGTGGATGTCGGCGGCCGATCCGACGCATGTGCACGACCGGGCCGAGAGCACACCCCATGAGCTGGACCGGGTCGGCAGTGTGGTCACCGGCTGTGCCGTCGCCATCGCCGAGACCGGCACCATCGTCCTGGACGGCTCCCCCGACCAGGGCCGTCGCCGCATCACCCTCGTCCCCGACCACCACATCTGTGTCGTACGGGTCCCGGAGCAGGTCGTCTCCTCCGTGCCGCAGGCCCTCGAACGCCTCGATCCGGCCCGCCCGCTGACCTGGATCTCGGGTCCGTCGGCGACCAGCGACATCGAGCTGGACCGGGTCGAGGGGGTGCACGGTCCGCGCACCCTGGAGGTGGTGCTGGTGAGCGGGGAGTAGGCCCAGCGTCAGCAGTACGTCATCGGGCAGCCGTGGCGCAGCGAGTACTGGGCGGCTCTCAGGTACAGCGCCACGTAGAAGGCCGTGTCGAGGTCCTCGGCCCAGGCGCCGGGGCGCGTGGCGGCCAGTTCCTCCGCCTCCCCTTCGAGGAACCAGAACGTCAGGCCGAGGTTCCCGGCGGTGTCCGGCACCTCGGCCGGCAGTCCGATGACGGCCGCGAGCCGCTCGGCGAGGGCGAGCACCTGGGGTGCCCCGGCTATCACCGTCGTGTCCGTGTAGGGGGAGGCGACGGGCACCTCCACCTCCTCGTCGAGCGAGACGGGCACCAGGACCGACCAGTTGCCGAGCAGATCACGCTCGCGGGGAGTCAGGTGCGCCCGGCAGAGCGCGTCGAAGCCGCCCATGGGTGGGCTGATCTTCTCCTCGAACCACTGATCCCCGCCCCGGCCGGGAGCCGAGTCGTAGGGTGCCAGACCACGCCGGCCCAGCTCGTCGTTCAGCGCCGAGGCGACCGCCCCTTTGCCACCCTCCTCCTCGTCCTCGTCGAACCACTCCCGCGCGCCCACACTCACCAGATAGATCCCCATGCCCGCAACGTACCGGCCGCCACTGACAATCGGCCCGACGAGCGGATTCCGCGTGACAGAAGCGCTGAACAAGCGCTTAGATAGACTGAACAAGCGCTTGGACAGTAGGTCTGGCACCGCCGCCCACCTGGAGGCCCCGTTGTTCACGTCCGTCGACGACGTCTCCGCGCGTCTCGCCACCACCGGCTATCTCGCCTCGCCCGCGGTCGCCACGACCGTCTTCCTCGCCGACCGCCTCGGCAAGCCGCTGCTGGTGGAGGGTCCCGCCGGGGTCGGCAAGACGGAGCTCGCCAAGGCCGTCGCCGAGGTGGCCGGGGCGCGTCTCGTCCGGCTGCAGTGCTACGAGGGCGTCGACGAGTCGCGGGCTCTTTACGAGTGGAACCACGCCAAGCAGCTGCTGCGCATCAGCGCGGGCCGCGACGAGACCTGGGACGAGACACGTACGGACATCTTCAGCGAGGAGTTCCTGCTGACGCGTCCGCTGCTGACCGCCATCCGCGGGGACGACCCCAAGGTGCTGCTGATCGACGAGACCGACAAGGCGGACGTCGAGGTGGAGGGCCTCCTGCTGGAGGTGCTGAGCGACTTCCAGGTGACCGTGCCCGAGCTGGGCACCATCGCCGCGACCCGGCGGCCCTTCGTCGTCCTCACCTCGAACGCGAGCCGTGAGCTGTCCGAGGCCCTGCGCCGCCGCTGTCTCTTCCTGCACATCGGCTTCCCGGACGAGGAGCTGGAGCGCCGGATCGTACGGCTGAAGGTGCCGGGCCTGGACGAGGCGCTGGCCGCCTCGGTGGTCCGGGTGGTGGGTGCGCTGCGGGCGATGGACCTGCGCAAGGTCCCCTCGGTGGCCGAGACCATCGACTGGGCGCGCACCCTGCTGGCGCTCGGCGCGGACACCCTGGACGAGACCGTCGTACGGGACACCCTGGGCGTTCTCCTCAAGCACCAGGACGACGTCCTCAAGGCGGCGGCCAAGCTCGACCTGGACGCGGTGTGACCGCGCCCGGCGTCGCGGAACGGCTCACCTCGCTGGTGGGGGCGCTGCGGGCGCACGGTATGCGGATCGGCACCGGCGAGACCGTGGACGCGGCCGAGGCCGTGGCGGTGCTGGGGCTGGCGGACCGTGAGCTGCTGCGGGAGGGGCTGGCCGCGACGCTGCTGCACGGACCGGCCCAACGACAGGTGTTCGACCCGGTCTTCGACCTGTACTTTCCGCGGGGCGTCGGCGCGCCGGAGGGCGAGCGCCCGGGGCGGGAGGAGCTGCGCAACCGGCTCGCGGCGGCGCTGGCGGCCAACGACATGGCTCTGATGGGGCAGTTGGCGGCGGAGGCCGTCGACGGGTTCGGCGGATACGGCAACTCGCCGGAATCCCAGGGCTGGTCGTCGTACCAGACCCTGGAGTGGCTGCGGCCACAGACGCTGCTGGCCCGGGTCCGGGACGGCGTACGGTCCCGGGACGGGGCGTCGGGCTTCACGGACCGGCTGCTCGACGACGAGATCCGCCGGCGTATCGAGGCGTTCCGCGCACTGGTGGCGGTGGAGGCGCGGCGCCGGATCGCCGAGCGCAGGGACCGTGACGAACTCGCCCGGCGCGCGGTGGCCACCACGCCGGACCGGGTGGACTTCCTGTACGCCGGGAAGCTCCAGCTCGCCGAGTTGCGCAGGACGGTCCAGCCGCTCGCCCGCAAGCTCGCCACCCGGCTCGCGGCGCGCCGGCGCCGGGCCGCGCGGGGCAGCATCGACCTGCGGCGGACGCTGCGCGGGTCGCTGTCGACGGGCGGGGTGCCGATGAAGCCGGTGCTGCGCAGACGGCGTCCGGCCCGGCCCGAACTGGTGCTGCTGTGCGATGTGTCGGGGTCCGTCTCCGGGTTCTCGGACTTCACGATGCTGCTGGTGCAGGCGCTGCACGACCAGTTCAGCAAGGTGCGGGTGTTCGCCTTCGTCAACCGCATCGACGAGGTGACCCGGCTGCTGGAGCACGGCGCGGCCGACCCCGAGGGGCTGGGCGCCCGGATCCGCGCCGAGGCGACCCTCACCGGCTGGCACGGCAGCAGCGACTACGGCGTCGCACTGGGCGAGTTCGCGGAGCGGTACGGCGACACGGTGAGCCCGCGGACGACCCTGTTCGTGCTCGGTGACGCCCGTACGAACATGAGCGACCCGAACCTCGCGGCGGTCCGGCAGATCGCCGAACGGGCCCGCCGCGTCTACTGGTTGAACCCCGAACCCCGTGCGCTGTGGGGCACCGGGGACTCCGCCGCGCCCGAGTACGCCGGGCTGGTGGAGATGTACGAGTGCCGTACCGCCCGGCAGCTGGGCGCGCTGGTCACGCGCCTGCTGCCGGTCTGAGGGTCACTCCCCTTTCGCCTTCGCGTACTCCGTCGCCATCTGACCGGCGAAGTCGTACACGACGCACGGCTCGTCGCTGACCACCCAGGCGTCGTGGCCCGGCGAGCAGACGAACACATCGCCCGGTCCGACCTCCTGCTCGGAGCCGTCGTCCATGCGCAGGCGCATGCGTCCCTGGACGCAGTAGCCGTTGTGATGGACCTGGCAGCTCTCGGTGCCGGCGATCGGCCCCACGGACTCCGACCACTTCCAGCCCGGCTCGAACGTCCCGACCGCGAAGTCGAGCCCGGTCATATGGACGGCCTCGAGGTGTCCGCGCGGGAAATCGCGCCGCTCGTCCGGCTTCTCGACGGCCTTGATCTCAAGCATGACGGCTCCCTTCCTTGCGAGCCCCTGCCCACCCCACCATCGTCCGCCCGAGCACCCGGAGCCGCCATCCGGGATATGGCAAAAACGCCGATGACCGGACAACTCGGTCGGACGGGCGGACAATGGTGCGAGGCCGCCATCGCCGAACCACTCAGAAAGGTGGCGATCACCGTGGCTGAACACCCGCACGCACAACTCGTCCGCGAGGGCTACGAAGCCTTCCAGCGCGGCGACATGGACACCCTGCGCTCGATGATGACCAGCGATGCCACGCACCATGTCCCCGGCAGCCACATGCTGTCCGGCGACTTCAAGGGCATCGACGCGGTCCTCGGCTACTACGGCAAGCTCTACGAGACGACGGACGGCACGTTCCGGGTCGAACTGCGCAACCTCCTCGTCGACGGCCGCGGCCATGTCGTCTCCCTGCACCGGTTCACCGCGCGGCGCGGCGACAAGCAGATCGACGCGACCGGAGGCATCGTCTTCCGGATCGTCGGGGACAAGATCAGCGACCTCGACGAGTGCGTCGAGGACATCGACATGGGCAACGAGTTCTGGTCATGACTCCCGCGCCCGGCCGCACAGCCGGGCGAACCGGTCCGCGTCCACATTGCCGCCGGAGAGGATGACCCCGATCCGGCGCGGCAGAGGACCCGCGCGCCCGGCGAGCAGGGCGGCCAGCGGGGTGGCTCCACTCGGCTCGACGACGATCTTCAGCCGTTCGAACGCGAAGCGCATCGCGTCGCGGATCTCGTCGTCCCGGACGAGGGCGATCCCGTCGACGAGTCTCCGGTTCACGGAGAACGTCAGCTCGCCGGGCGTCTGCAGCGCCTGCCCGTCCGCGATGGTCCGCGGCACCGGGACGCTGACCCGCCGCCCCGCCTCCAGGGACCGCTTGGTGTCGTCACCGGCCTCCGGTTCGACGCCGATCACCCGGATGCCGGGATGCAGTCCCTTGGCCGCGGTGGCGGACCCGGCGATCAGCCCGCCGCCGCCCACAGGCACGACCAGCGCGCCCAACTCACCCGTCTCCTCCAGGAGTTCGAGGGCCGCGGTGCCCTGCCCCGCCATCACGTGCGGGTGCTCGTAGGGCGGGACGAGAGCGAGTCCGCGCTCGGCGGCGAGGGCTTCGGCGACGGCCACCCGGTCCTCGGTGTAGCGGTCGTAGGTGACGACCTCCGCGCCGTAGCCCTCCGTGGCGGCACGCTTGGAGGCCGGGGCGTCCTCGGGCATGACGATCACGGCCGAGCTGCCCAGCTCACGGGCGGCCAGCGCGACCGCCTGGGCGTGGTTGCCGGAGGAGTAGGCGGCGACGCCCCGGGACAGCTGCTCGGGGGTGAGCCGGGAGACCGCGTTGTAGGCGCCGCGGAACTTGAACGCGCCCATGCGCTGGAAGTTCTCGCACTTGAGGAAGACCTCGGCGCCGACGAGCTCGTCGAGGGTACGGGAGCGCAGTACGGGGGTGCGATGGACGACGCCCTTGAGCCGGGCGGCCGCGTCGCGGACGGCGTCGAGGGTGACCGGTGGGGTGGTGGTCGTCACGCGGGTCCTCCAGCGGGGGTCGGGTCGGTGGCCGTACGGGCCTGGGAGAGATAGCTGTAGGCGGAGGCGCGGGAGATGCCGAGCCGGCCGGCGACCTGCTCGACGGCGTGCCGTACGGCGAAGACACCGTGCTCGTCGAGGCTGCGGAACAGGTCGAGGCGCTGGGCGCGGTCGAGTCCGCCCCAGGGCCGGTCCGGGCCGATCCGGTGGGCGTCGAGGAGGGCGTCCACGACGGAGTCGATGTCGTTGCCGAAGGTGGTGACGGGCGTCTCGGCCGTGCCGTCACCGAGGCCGGCCAGGGCGCCGAGCAGGGTGTGGACCTGGTGCACGGCGGTGATGTCGACATTGACGCACAGCGCGCCGAAGACCGCGCCCGTGGAGTCCCGCAGCGGCATCGTGGAGGACTTGAGCAGCTTGCCGGCGCGGGTTCGGGTGACGTGGTTCAGCTCGTCGGCCGCCGCGTCCCCGCGGGCGAGGACCCGCATGCCGATCTCGCTCATGGCCCCGCCCACGGCCCGCCCGGTCACCGAACCGGCGACGGCGACCACCGACCGCTCCGGGCGCCGGTAGTCGTGCAGGACCAACTCGCAGACCGGCCCGAAGGTCGCCGCGATCCCGTCGACGACGGGACGGAGGGCCGCGAGGATCGCGTCCCGTTCAGACTCGTGCGCTCGTCCGGCAGACATACCATTCAGACTACTCGTCCAGACCCTGGACGAAAAGTCTAGGCAGCGCTGCCGTGGATGGCGGCGTACAGCAGCGCCTCACGGGCGGCGTTGCGGTCCCCCGTCGTCTCCCACCACGGGTGGGTGTGCATCTCCTCGGCGAGCCGCCGGCACCGCCGGCGTGCGTCGGCCAGCCGCTCGCGCTGCTCTCCGGTGATCTCGGCGCGGCCGGCCGCGAGGTCCGCGCCGCTGGGCAGGTGCGCGGCGATGTCCGCGGCGTGCTCGATGGCCCGGGTGAAGGTCCGGCGGGCGGCGACCAGGTCGCCGGGTATGACGAACTGGCCCACGGTGAAGGGGCGGGAGAACTCGGACGGGCCGGGCTCGGTGTGCCACAGCGAGGCGTCGATGGGCCGTTCGTCGTCGCGCGCCCTGGTGAGCTCGGTGCGGAGCTCACCTTCCCCGGGTGCTTCCCGGCCCGCGGCCGGCCGGGGCACCGCGGGCAGCAGGGGCCCGTCGGCCCGGTGCTCCCCCGGCATGCCCGGCACGGGTTCGGGCCGGCCTTCGAGGAACTCCTCCTTGTCCGCGGGAGTGACCCACATGTGCCAGCCGCGACGCCCGGCCGGACGGGGCATGTACAGCGGGACGAGCTCGCCGGTGGCGGTGCGCCGTACCACCTCGTCGTAGTACAGACCCCGTACCGGCTCCCACGATCCGTGCCGGCCGCCGCAGCGGCCGGCGCCTCGGCGCGGACAGGGCACCGGAGTGCTCCAGTCGCAGCGGGACATGTGGAGTTCCTTGATCCCGCCGCGCACCGGCAGGGCCGCGCGGTCGGTGACATCCCGCCAGCTCTGTACGTTCAGCCGGGCCCAGGGGGCGCGGTCGATGGGGATCGCGTTCTCGTGGTTCACCAGCCACAGCGGGGTCAGTCCCGCGCGGCGGGCGGCACGGGTGCGCTCATCGACGGAACCGCCCGCTATCGCGGCGAGTTGGATCTCGTATCCCAGCCGGTGGTGATCGCCGCCTTCGACCGTCAGGTCGATTCGCTCCCTGCCCTGTACACCGGACTCCTGCCGGACCACACGGAATCCCTCTCCCGAGGCGACCTCGGCGGTGTATTCGCCCAGTGCCTTGTGGAGATCTCTTTCCGCTTTCGTCTCGGCGCGTTCCCCTTTTGCCACATGCATGGCGTGCGGACGGCCGTGGACCTTGCGGATGGTCATGAACCCGGGGCAGATGAAGCCTTCGGCCTCATGGGCTTCCAGGCAGTAGAGAAGATCGGGCTGGTAATTGCCGTAGATCTCGTCGAGCAGCCGCGGGTGTTCGGGGTGGCCGAGATCGGCCTCGGTGAGGTCGAGCGTGATGCCGAGGCCCCTGTGCCAGACGCTGTAGGTCATATGGCGAGAGTAGGACCCGGCACTGACAATCGGCCCTGAGCCATGATCGCCGGGAAATGGGCGGCCGTATTCCGGGACACTCGAATGTCCTTGAATGCCCTGGCGTATTGAGTGCGGCGCGATCAGCGGGGAACGGCGGGTCCCGGTGTCCGGGAACCGCCGTCCCTCCCGCGTCCGACGGGCCGGTGACGCGAAGGGCACCGCGTCCGCGGCCTCCGCCGGTCGGGTATGGCCACGGCCATGACATGACCGCCGCCGCTCACACTGGCAGGCCCGCGCGTCCGGCACGTGAGGCCGAAGATCGGCCCGCGCCGGGCCGAACGGCCCATCCCTCCGGGCTGTTCGGGGCGCCCGCCTCGGACTCGTACCGGAGGCCCAGTGCCCCATGGCCCGGGTGAGCGCCGCTCACCGGCATCATCGGACGGCTCAGCCCGTCGTGTGCCCCCGGCGGGGGTCGGTGCGGTCCCACTCCGTGCCCCAGCGTTCGACGTCCCGCCGTTCCACCCGCAGCCGCACCAGGTATCCGCCGGAGAGCACCAGCAGACCCGCGGCCAGGCCCGCGCCGGCGCCGGCGAGCACCGCGCGGGTCACCGTCTCCGTGGGCCCGGCCGGCGGGGAGACCAGCCGGCCGTGGCCGTCCGTCCACACCGGAACCGTGCTGCCCGCCCTGAGCGCGGGCTTCACCTCCGTGGTGCCGGTCCGGACGGCCCCCCGGGCGTCCCGCCAGCGCACGGTCGCCAGGACCCGGTCGTGGCGGACGCCGCCGACCACGTCACGGGTGCCACCGGGCACGACCCCGACCAGCACCGCGGACGCCCGCGTCCGGCTCGCCCGGTCCCGCTGGGCCGCGTGCTCGGCCAGCCGCGCGCCCAGGATCCCGGCGACGGCCGCCACGACCACCGCGAACGTCCACGCCACCAGCACGATCCACGCCTCGAGCACATCGCTGCGCCGCCGCAACGGATTGTTCCGCCAACGCCATCCCAGGACCTTCCCGCCTCTCACCTTCCGCATCGGTCACACCCCCTCAGGGCGCAATGGGACGGACACACCTAAAAGGTCTCACCCCATGGCCTGCGATGGGAGAGGATTGCGGCTGCACCATAGAGGGAGTCGTGAGGGTGCGCCATGGGCCGAGTGGGGCCGGTCGGCCCTACCGCGTCCGGTCCCGGACGAGTCATGATCGTCGGCATGGGCGGTCCGCAGTCCGTCTCACACCGGGGAACGAGGGATCGAGATGACCGAGCCACACGTCTTCACGGCGCAGGATCCGATCCGCGTCTTCCTGCTGGACGACCACGAGGTCGTCCGGCGCGGGCTGTCGGACCTCCTGGACGCCGAGGAGGACATCAGCGTGGTCGGCGACGCGGAGAACGTCGAGCACGCCCTGGTGCGGGCCCCCGCCGTGCGGCCGCACGTGGCCGTCCTGGACGTACGGCTGCCGGACGGCGACGGCATCACCGTCTGCCGTGAACTGCGCAGCCGTATGCCGGAGCTCGCGGTGCTGATGCTGACGTCTTTCGACGACGAGGACGCGCTGCTGGACGCGATCATGGCGGGAGCGTCGGGCTATGTGCTGAAGCAGATCAGGGGCTCCGACCTGGTCTCGGCGGTGCGTACGGTCGCCTCGGGCCAGTCCATGCTCGATCCGGCGACCACGGCCCGGCTGATGCGGTCCCTGCGCACCGAGCCCGCGACCCCGGACGTCTCCCCCGAGCTGGCGAGCCTGTCGCCGCGCGAGCGGGAGATCCTCGCACTGATCGGCGACGGGCTGACCAACCGGGAGATCGGCAAGCGGCTGTACCTGTCGGAGAAGACGGTCAAGAACCACATCTCCCGGCTGCTGGCCAAGCTCGGCGTGCAGCGCCGGGTGCAGGCGGCGGTCATCGCCTCGCAGCTGGACAAGCCGGACGCGGACGGCCCGCACCCGAGATGAGCCGGCCCGGGACGTCCGGCGGGCCCGGAGGCCGTACGGCCCCTGCCCCGGCCGCCGGCCCGGGACGACCGTGGACAGGGTCACCCACCGGCCCCGCCGGCCCTGCGTACAGGGCGGGGAGGAGACCTCGATGTCCAGCGCACGGTTCGACGTGACGACCCTGGAGAAACTGCTCTCGGCCGCCGTGGCCGCTCCCTCCGTCCACAACACCCAGCCCTGGCGGTTCCGGCTCGCCCCGGACACGCTCACCCTGGAGATCCGGGCCGCCCGGGACCGCGGCCTGCGCCACGCCGACCCGTCGGGACGTGCGCTGCACCTCTCGGTCGGCTGCGCGCTGCTCAACCTGAGGCTCGCGGTGGCGCACTTCGGCTGGACGCCGGTCACCCGGCTGCTGCCGCGGCCCGACGAGCCGGACCTGCTGGCCACCGTCCGGTTCGGCGGCCCGGCACGGCTGTCGCCGGATCCGGAGTTGTACGAGGCCGTGTGGCGCCGGCACAGCAGCCGCTTCCCGTTCTCCGACCGGCCGCTGCCGACCGCCCTGCGCACCGAGCTCGCCGAGGCCGCGCACACGGAGGGCGCCCTGCTGACCGGGGCGGCCACCGCCGAGGCGGACCGGCTGCTGCGGTTGACCCTGGAGGCGGAGCGGCGCAACCGGGCCGACCAGGACCGGGCCGCGGAGAGCCGGCGCTGGGTCCGGGAGCCGGACGCCACGGCGCTCGGGATTCCCCCGGCCGCGGTGGGACCGCAGGATCACGGGGATCACCTCCCGATGCGGGACTTCGGCGCCCACCGCCGGACGTCCGCGCTCGCCGCCCGGCCCTTCGAGCGGCGGCCGGTGCTCGCCGTACTGTCCACGGCGCACGACCGGCGGGCGGACTGGCTGCGCGCCGGCCAGGCCCTCCAACGCGTCCTGCTGGTGGCCACCGTGCACGGCGTGCGCGCCTCGCTGCTCCACCAGGCCCTGGAGTGGTCCGACCTCCGCGAACGGCTGGTGGGTGACCCTGTGGACGGCCGGCTGCACGCCCAGATGGTGATCCGTCTCGGGTACGGCCCGCAGGGACCGGCCACTCCTCGGCGTACGGCGGCACAGGCGCTGGAGGACGCCGCACCCCCGGCACACCGGTGACCGGCCCACCTCGTGGAACCGGCCCGCCATGGAGACCGGCCCGCCGTGGCGGCCGGCCGGTCATGTGCCGCGCGCCGGACGAGGACAGGCCCGCGACCCCGCACGGGTCCGGAAGAGGCGCCGGCGCCGCCCTGCGGCGCGTTTGATGGCTCTTGGTCGGCCGCCCGGCGACCGATCGGCTGGGCGTGCGCCACCTCATGAGGCGCCGTTCGTCTTGCGGGGCGCACCCGTTCGGGCCGTGAGACGGCTTCAAGAGCCGTCAGACGCTCCCCAGGGCCTCCCTAGGGCCGCTCCCCCACCGGCACCCGCCACATCAGCGTGGTGCCTCCGCCCTCCGGGGAGTCCGTCCGGAAGGTGCCGCCGAGCTGCTCCGCCCGTTCGGCCATGTTGCGCAGCCCGCTGCGCCGGCCCCCGGGCGGGATGCCCCGGCCGTCGTCGGTCACCGTCAGCCACACCTCCCGGCCGTCGGTCTCCAGTGCCACGTCGACGCGGCGGGCCTCCGCGTGCCGGGCGACATTGGTCAGCGCCTCCGACAGCACCGCGATCACCTGGTCGGCGATCTCCCGTGGCACCTCGGTGTCGACCAGGCCCTCCATCCGCACCCCGGGCGCGAAACCCAGCACCGGAGAGGCCTCCCCCACCGCCCGCACCACCCGGGAGCGCAAGCCCGTCCCGGCCCCGCCCTCCCGCGCCCGCAGACCGAAGATCGTCGAGCGGATGATCTTGATGGTCTCGTCCAGGTCCTCCACCGCCCGCACCACCCGCTCGGCGGCCTCCTCGTGCTCGATGAACCGCCCCGCGCTCTGCAGTGTCATACCGGTGGCGAACAACCGCTGAATGGCCAGGTCATGCAGGTCACGGGCGATCCGGTCACGGTCCTTGAGCACCGCGATCTCCTCCGCGTCGCGCCGCCGCTCCGCCAGCTCCATGGCCACCGCGGCCTGCGCGGCGAACGCCTGCAGAGTCTCCGTCTCCATCTCGGAGAACTCCGGCCGGCCCGCCTCGCGCGCCAGCAGCACCACACCCCGCGGCCCCGCCCCACCGCTGCCGATCGGCACCGCCACCGCCGGGCCCAGCCCCTCGAACCGTGGCGGCTCCGCAGAGATCCGCTCGTCGTGCGCCGCGTCCGCACTCGTCACCGGTGCGGCACGGGAGAACGCCAGCCCCATCAGACTGCGGTCCATGGGCAGCACCAGTCCCCGGTGCGCATCGGCGTCCAGGCCGACCGCGATCTCCACGGCGAGGGTCTCGGTCTCCTCCATCGGCAGCGCCACCGCCCCGAGAGCGGAGCCGGTGATCTCCGCGGCCCGTTCCGCGATCAGACGCAGGACCTCGCTGCCCGGGCCGCCCGACATCACCGTGTGGGTGATCTCGGCGTTCACCCGCAGCCAGCGCTCCCGCAGCCGGGACTCCTCGTACAGCCGGGCGTTGTCGATCGCCACGCCCGCCGCCACCGCCAGCGTCGACAGGACCGACTCGTCCTCCTCGTCGAACTGCGCCCCGCCGCGCTTCTCGGTCAGGTACAGGTTGCCGAAGACCTGCTCACGCACCCGGATCGGTACACCCAGGAAGGAGTTCATCGGAGGGTGATGGGCCGGGAACCCGTACGACGCCGGATGCTCGGCGATCTTCGCCAGGCGCAGCGGCTCGGGGTGACGGATCAGCTCGCCGAGAATGCCGTGTCCCTCGGGGAACGGGCCGATCCTGGCGATCTCCTCGTCGCCGACCCCGACCGTGTGGAACGCCGAAAGCCGCCTGCCGTCCGGACCGATCACACCCAGCGCCGCGTACTCCGCGTCCACCAGCACCGCCGCCGCCTCGACGATGCTGTGCAGCGCCTGCTCCAGGTCCAGCTCCCGGCCCACCGAGAGCACCGCCTCCAGCAGACTGTGCACCCGGTCCCGGGTCCCGCGGGCCGCGTCCAGCCGCGCCTGCAGCTCCTCCAGCAGCTCGTCCAGCCTCAACTGCGGCAACCGCACCCGGGCCTGACCCGTCTCCTCGGAGCGTGCCACCGGTGATCCTCCAGCTCTCTGCCCTGCCGGCATCCGTGTGCCGGTCATCTGCCACGGTATCCGCCCAGACCCTGCGCCGACGCGGGATCCGCGAGGTCAGGCGAGCCCGCGCGGCCACGGGGAGGCGCGGCGGGGACGAGGGGCCGACCGGGGCCGCGAAGGGTCCGAACGGCCCTAGCGCGTGACATCCCGTCCCGGTTTCGATGACCTGATCAGACGGAGCCGCGCCTCGCGTCGACGGACGGCCACGAGTGAGTCACGAGAGCATACGGAAAGCGCCCATGGACCTGCACCCAGCCCAGCCGGCTCCCACGGGCCCCCGCGCGAGCGTCGCCCTCGACAGCGCCGAGGCCCTGTTCCTGCTGGGCACCGTGTCCTTCGGACGGATCGTCTTCACACAGCACGCGCTGCCGACCATCCGTCCCGTCAACCATGTCCTCGACGACGGCGCCATCGTCATCCGCACCCACGAGGGCGCGGCCCTCACCTCGCGAACCCGGCAGGCCGACGGTCCCGGGGTGGTCGTCGCCTACGAGGCCGACAGCATCGATCCGGACACGCATCTGGGCTGGAGCGTGGCGGTCACCGGCTACGCCCACCTCGTCACCGACGCCCGGCAGCTGGCCCGCTACCAGAAGCTGCTGCGCCCCTGGGTGGGCGGCGCCATGGACTACGCGGTCCGTATCGACCCGGACCTGGTGACGGGCGTCCGTCTGACGCCCGTCGGCGAATGACTCCCGAGCACGGGGGTCAGTGGGGGACATTCAGATCCACCCCGTACAGGGTCCGCCCGGCGGTCAGTGCACGGCCGCTGACGAGCTCGGGTTCGATGCGTACGAAGACTTCCCGCGGGAACGCCACCCAGGAGCGGGGCCCGGTGCGGGACAGGCGTGCGTGTTCGGCGGGGTCCGTGATCACCATGGCGGGCCCGGTCACCACGACGCTCCAGCCTGAGTGCGCGGCCGCGTCGACCTCGTCCGCCTCGAAGGCCACCACGGTCCCGTCGATCGCGCGGACCAGCTCGGAAGCGGCCGAGGTGCGCACCAGCACCGCGCCGTCCGTGTCCAGGCCGAAGTTGACCGGCAGCACGGCGGGCAGGGCCTGGCGGGTGTGCACGATACGGCCGACGGGTGCCTTCGCCAGCAGCCGCAGGCACTCCTGGCGTTCGAGTTCGCGGAATCCGTCGTTGGGATACATCAGCCGGCCGTCCCTCGGAGGTGTCGGTTCATGTCCCCATCGTTCGCGCCACCGGACAACGGCCCAAGGGCCATCGGTCCCGAGGATGTCGGCCGACGGCCCTGCCGCCCGGCCCCGCCCCACCGCCGATCGGTCCCTACGGCCCACCCCCCGGGCGCGGGTTGGGCCGGTCGGCCCTATCGTCCGCCCGGGTCGAGCGGGTTGTCTGTGACCATGGCCGAAAGTGACTCCGGACCCGCCCCCGTCGACACGGTGCGACTGGTCGCCGACACGACCGTCGTGGCACTGCGCGGCGAGCTCGACCTCCTGGCGGTACCTCGTCTGGGGGCCCGGCTGGACGAACTCAGCGCGCCCGCCCGTCCCGATCTGGTCCTCGACCTGCGCGCGGTGTCCTTCATCGACTGCTCCGGCCTCGGCGTGCTGTGCCGGACGCGCAACCGTGTCACCGCACGTGACGGACGACTGCGGCTGGTCACCAGGAGCCCGGACTTCGTGCGCATGCTGCGGCCGGTGGGGCTGGCCGGAGCCTTCGAGATGTACGCCCGTCTCTCCGACGCGCTCACCCCCGCACCGGGCGACGACCTGCCCGCCGCGGCGGGCTGACCCGGGCGTCGGCGAGGACCGTGACGACGCGGAGGAGGTGCGGACCGATGAGCGCCAGGCCCCCGAGGAGACCGCTGTGGCGGTGGCGGCGCAATCCACTGCGTCGGCACGAAGACCTCGTCGAGGCGTGGATCGTCCTGGCCGTCTGGGTGCTGGTGACCCTCGGCGGCGCGGTCGCCGGGCTGGTCACCGGCCACGCGGCCGCCGACGAGCTCGCCCGGCAGCGCACCGAGCGCCACCCCGTACGGGCCGTCCTGGCGGGCGACGCCACGGGCACGGCAACGGGCGGAGGCGGTGACGACCGCGTACTGGCGCGGGTCAGCTGGACGGGCTCCGACGGCAGGACCCACGGCGGCCGGACTCTGGTGCCCGCCGGCGACCGGGCCGGTGCCCGGGTCGTGGTCTGGCTGGATGGCCGGGGCGCGCTCACGAACGAGCCGACCGGTCCCGTGGAGGCCGGTTTCGAGGCGGCCCTGCTGGGCGCGGCAGCCGCGCTGGCCGTCGGCTGCACGGCGGTCGGGGCGGGGCTCACGGCGCGCTGGTGGCTGGATCGGCGGCGCCTGGACGAGTGGGGCAGGGAGTGGGAGCGGGTCGGGCCGCACTGGAGCCATCGGACCCCCTGAGCAACCATGAGAAGGGGCGTATCGGCCTCACCGGCCCGGAAACCGATCACCGGGGCGCACTGGGCACCGCCGTGCACGTGACCTTCGCCGTGAGAGCGCCGATACTTCCCAGAGTGAGCTGTCGGGACTGCGGCTCAGTGGACACGCATCCCCGGAGGTAGTCATGAAGATGCTCATCAACGTCGCGGAGACCGTGGTCGCGGACGCGCTGCGGGGCATGGCGGCCGCCCATCCCGAGCTGTCCGTCGACGTCGAGAACCGGGTGATCGTACGGCGGGACGCCCCCGTGGCCGGGAAGGTCGCCCTGATCTCCGGCGGCGGCTCCGGGCACGAGCCGCTGCACGGCGGATTCGTGGGTCCCGGGATGCTCTCGGCGGCCTGCCCGGGCGAGGTCTTCACCTCCCCCGTGCCCGATCAGATGCTGCGCGCGGCCGCGGCCGTCAACAGCGGCCCGGGCGTGCTGTTCATCGTGAAGAACTACACCGGTGACGTGCTCAACTTCGACATGGCGGCGGAGCTCGCCGAGGACGAGGGCATCCAGGTCGCCAAGGTGCTGGTCAACGACGATGTGGCGGTCACCGACAGCCTCTACACGGCCGGTCGCCGTGGCACCGGGGCGACACTGTTCGTGGAGAAGATCGCGGGCGCCGCCGCGGACGAGGGGCAGCCGCTGGAGCGGGTGCAGGCGATCGGCCGTCAGGTCAACGAGAACTCCCGCAGCTTCGGCGTGGCCCTGAGCGCGTGCACCACTCCCGCGAAGGGCAGCCCGACGTTCGATCTGCCGCCCGGCGAGCTGGAGTTGGGCATCGGCATCCACGGTGAGCCCGGCCGTGAGCGGCGGGCCACGATGACCTCCGGCGAGATCGCGGACTTCGCGGTGAACGCGATCCTGGAGGACATGCCGCCGCGCAATCCGGTGCTCGTCCTGGTCAACGGCATGGGCGCCACACCGCTGCTGGAGCTGTACGGGTTCAACGCCGAGGTGCAGCGGGTGCTCACCGAGCGCGGTGTGGCCGTGGCCCGCACACTGGTCGGCAACTACGTCACCTCGCTCGACATGGCCGGCGCCTCCGTCACCCTGTGCCAGGTCGACGAGGAGCTGCTGCGGCTGTGGGACGCGCCGGTGCGGACGCCGGGGCTGCGCTGGGGCATGTAAGTCACGGTGACCCACCACCGATCGGCAACGCACCTACCACGCAAGGAGATCCAGTGCTCGACGCCGATTTCTTCCGCCGTTGGATGACGGCCACCGCCGCGTCCGTCGACCGTGAGGCGGAACGGCTCACCGCTCTCGACTCCCCGATCGGGGACGCCGATCACGGCAGCAATCTGCAGCGTGGGTTCCGGGCGGTGACCGCGACGTTGGAGAAGGAGGCGCCCGCGACTCCGGGTGCCGTCCTCACGCTCGCCGGACGCCAGTTGATCTCGACCGTCGGCGGTGCGTCGGGGCCGCTGTACGGGACGCTGCTGCGCCGGACCGGCAAGGCGCTCGGGGACGCGGCCGAGGTCGCCGAGTCGGAGTTCGCCGAGGCGCTGCGGGCCGGGGTGGACGCGATCATGGCGCTGGGCGGGGCTGCGCCGGGCGACAAGACCATGATCGACGCGCTGGTGCCGGCGGTGGACGCGCTGGCCGACGGCTTCGGCGCGGCGCGGTCGGCGGCCGAGCAGGGCGCGCTGGCGACGACGCCGTTGCAGGCCCGCAAGGGCCGGGCCAGCTATCTGGGCGAGCGCAGCATCGGTCACCAGGACCCCGGCGCCACGTCGTCGGCGTTGCTGGTCGCGGCACTCGCGGAGGCGGCCGGTGAGTGACGGGAAGCAGGTGGGCATCGTGCTGGTGTCCCACAGCGCGGAAGTGGCGGCGTCCGTCGCCGAGTTGGCCAGAGGTCTGGCCGGTGGCGGTACTACGGTGCCGGTCGCCCCGGCGGGCGGCACCGAGGGCGGCGGCCTCGGCACGAGCGCGGAGCTGATCGCAGCGGCGGCGGCATCCGTGGACCGTGGCGCGGGCGTCGCCGTCCTCACCGATCTCGGCAGCGCGGTCCTCACGGTCAAGGCTCTGCTCGCGGAGGGCGACGAGCTCCCGGAGAACACGCGTCTGGTGGACGCCCCGTTCGTGGAAGGCGCCGTGGCCGCGGTGGTCACGGCGGCGACGGGCGCGGACCTGCCGACGGTGGAGGCGGCGGCAGCGGAGGCGTACACCTACCGAAAGATCTGAGAGACCACCCCGGCCGGCCTCCCACGCCCGGCCCGAACGAGCCCACACACGCGGGGCTCGGGCGGGCCCACACACGCGGCTCAGGTGAGTCCACACACCGCCAGTCCGCACGAGCCCACACGCACGGCTCAGGTAGGTCCACGCGACACCGGCCCGGGCGGGTCCTACCCGCCGTTCACGAACTGGCGGGCCAGGCGCTGTCCGGTCGCGACGGCGGCGGTGTGGTCCTCGATCGGTTTGACCTGCGAGTCCTTGAAGACGATGTAGGTGACCCCGGAGGCCGTGCCGCCGCCGCGCGGGTCCGGGGTGATCCCGAGGGCCTTGGCGGTGGCGTAGGAGGCCTCGCCGATGACGTCGTGCGGGCCGACGTCGCCGACGACCGCGTACTGCACGCGGTCGCGGTAGACGACGGCGGCGACCGCCCCGCCGCGCACCCCGTGGTCACGGTGGTTCCAGATGGGGCTGACGGCGGGCACGACGATGTACGGCAGCCGTTCGGCGCTCAAGTAGCGGCCGTCGGACTGCTGGTAGGCAGTGAGGGAGGAGAACAGCGGATCGCTGCGCCGGTTGCAGCGCGGGCCGGGCCGTCCGTCGCAGTCGATGTCCATGTCGGCCTTCCAGAAGACGGCCCCCCGGGTGGCGCAGACCGGGATGTCGGCCGGCCTGTCCTCGTCGCTGCGGTAGCGGCCGCGGGAGACCTGGGTACAGCCCCGCACCCTGGCCAGCAGGGCGGAGGCGCTCACATCACCCTCCCGCCAGGCCACCGGCTGCGCCAGGATGCGGGGCCGGGCCGCGGGAAGGGTGGTCGGGGCGAGCAGGGCGGCGCAGGCCACGGCCAGCGTCAGCGACTGGACACGCACGATACGGGAGCCTCTCCTGGGGGACCTGACGGGCACTCGGCCCAATCTGTTCCCACCCGGCGGAAGCGGCCACCGCAGAGGGGCCGGACGGCGTACATCCCGAACTCCGAGCAGGGGCCGGGGACCTGAGCCGGCGTCGGCTCCGGTCGCCCGGCCACCCGCGTCAGGCGCGGGATCAGCGACGACAGCGGTCCGCGCCACCGGCATGAACTCCCGAGCCCTCTGGGAGAGTTCGGCCGTGAGGAGCTTCAGCATACGTAACTCCCGCGGCCGGTCACCAACGCCCGGTGTATCGCGGCGCCACGAAGGTCGAGGAAGTACCCCGGCGGCCGTACCGACCGGGTGGCGTACGGCTTCTGCGGCGGCCGGGAGGCCGGCATGACCATCCGCGTCCGGATTCGGGCGAGGCTGCCCGACGGCGCCTGGGGCGGGTTCCCGGGAGAGCGGGTGGTGCCGACCGGGTAGGCGGCGGTCATGGGCCGGACGGTGGAATCCGTCACCTGGCCGGGGGCCGTCCGCATGCGCGGCGGCGCCGGGGCACGTTGGCTGCCCCTGAGACAGCACGGGCGTTTCCCGACCCTCGGCGGCGCAAGGGATGTTCCGCCAACCGTGCCGTCGGAGGGCAGTCCACATGCGCAATTCTCAGCTTCTGATCCGCACCGGCCTCGCCGTGGCCGCCGCCGCGCTGCCGGCCGCCCTGGCCGCCCCACCCGCCGCGGCGCTGGGCACCGGGATCTCGGTGAGCACCAGCGGGTCGACCGTCTCGGTCACCACGACCGTGTGCAACCAGACCGCCAGCAATGGCATGTGGGGCACGGCCTCGCTGCTCAACAGCAGCCAGGCGAACTTCGCCCAGGGCCGCCAGGTGGCGCTGTCGGGGACGACCAGCATCCAGACGGCCGCCTGGCAGGGCGTGAGCCCGGGCACGTACACCGTGATCGTCATGTGCGCCTTCAACAACAGCATCGCGGGCTCGCAGTCCGTCATCGTGTCGGCCGCCTCCGCGACCCCGACGATCTCGGCCACCTCCTCGCCCTCGCCCTCGCTCGGGGTCATGGGCGGTCTCGGCGGCGCGGTGCGGGACTACGGCCCGGTGACGGTCGGGGTGGGCAGCGCACTGGTCGGTGCCGGTGTCATCGCGACGGGCTGGTTCCTGCGCCGCCGCTCACGGCCCTACCGACTCTGAGGCTCACCTGCCCTCGTCGCCGGGCGGTTCCGCCAGCTCCTTCAGGGCGTGGGTGAGCCACTCGGTCCAGAAGGTCTCCAGGTCGATGCCCGCCCGCAGCACCAGGTGTTGCAGTCGGCCCTGGGCGCTGGTGGCGCCGGGCGGGAAGTCGCGCTTCTCGATCTCCTCGTACTCCGTCAACTGCCGCTGGTGCAGGGCGAGATGGCGGCGCAGGTCGGCCTCGATGCCCTCCGTCCCCACGACGGCCGCCGCGCGCATCCGCAGCAGCAGGGTGTCGCGGTGGGGTCTGGGGTCCTGGGATGCGGCGGTCCACCGGGCCAGTTCCGCGCGGCCCGCGGGCAAAACCTCGTAGGCCTTCTTCTGCCCGCGGGCCGGCTGCTGGGTCGGCAGCGCCCTGATATGCCCTTCGGCCTCCAGTTTGCCCAGCTCGCGATAGATCTGCTGATGGGTCGCCGACCAGAAGTAGCCGATCGACCGGTCGAACCGGCGGGTCAGCTCCAGCCCCGAGGACGGCTTCTCGAGCAGGGCGGTGAGGATCGCGTGCGGGAGGGACATGGGGTCATCCTAGGGACGGCGCCGGGGGGCCTTCGTGCCTAGAGTGCCGCCGCGACCTCGGTGCCCTGCTTGATGGCCCGCTTGGCGTCCAGTTCGGCCGCCACGTCGGCGCCGCCGATCAGGTGCGCGCTGCGGCCCGCGGCGACCAGCTGCTCGTACAGGTCGCGGCGCGGCTCCTGACCGGTGCACAGCACGACGGTGTCGACGGGCAGGACGGTGCTCTCCTCGCCGATCGTCACATGCAGTCCGGCGTCGTCGATACGGTCGTAGCGCACCCCCGGGACCATGGTGACGCCCCGGTGCTTGAGCTCGGTGCGGTGGATCCAGCCCGTGGTCTTGCCGAGACCGGCGCCGACCTTGCTGGTCTTGCGCTGCAGCAGGTGGACGCTGCGGGTCGGGGCGGGCCGCTCGGGCGCGGTGATTCCGCCGGCGCCCGCGTAGTCCATGTCGACGCCCCACTGGCGGAAGTACGTCCGCGGGTCCTCGTGCGCCTTGTCGCCGCCGTCGGTGAGGAACTCGGCGACATCGAAGCCGATGCCGCCCGCGCCGAGGATGGCGACACGGTCGCCGACGGGGACGCCGTCCCGCAGGACGTCGAGGTAGCCGACGACGCTCGGGTGGTCGACGCCGGGGATGTCGGGGGTGCGCGGGGCGACGCCGGTGGCGACGACAATCTCGTCGTAGGCGTCCAGGTCCGCCGCGGCGACGGGGGTGTTCAGGCGTACGTCCACGCCGTGCGCGTCGAGCTGGTGGCGGAAGTAGCGCAGTGTCTCGTCGAACTCCTGCTTGCCGGGGACCTTCCGGGCGACGTTGAGCTGTCCGCCGATCTCGCTCGCGGCGTCGAAGAGCGTCACCTCGTGGCCGCGTTCGGCGGCCGACACGGCGCAGGCGAGTCCGGCCGGTCCGGCGCCGACGACGGCGACGCGCTTGCGCAGCCGGGTCGGCGACAGCACCAGCTCGGTCTCGTGGCAGGCGCGCGGGTTGACCAGGCAGGAGGTGATCTTGGTGTCGGCGAACTTCTTCAGGCCGACCGGCTGGAGCATGGCCGCGGTGATCGCGACGATGTCCCCGCGCTCCTTGCCGAGTTCGAC